>JABBBF010000124.1 GCA_018607545.1 SAR92 clade bacterium
CTGCCGCTGGGATCTCCTCCTGGACTTGGTGCTCCCCCTCCCGGATTTGGCACTCCCCCTCCCGGACTCTCTCCTGGACTGGGCACTCCCCCTCCTGTGCTCGGTATACCCCCTCCTGAGCTTGAGCCATTGCTGGTTGGTGATGGCATCGAACAGGCGCCGAGGCTTATGATTGCAGCGATAAGCAAGCTGACAGCCACTGGCTTGCAAGAGCCAACTGTCTGGTGTTTGCTGATTTTTTTATGAGTGATTATTTTCATCGCTGGTTTTTATTATCCCTGTGTCTGTTTGCTTGAGTAGGGAAAAACAATACTGCTCTCGGTAGTTTCCCCGTCCACAAGTCTGGGTCTAAAGCGCTTGCTGCGGATATCTTTAAGAATTGCTCGAACCTCATTTTTACTAATATTTTCTGGTGGATTGAGTATTTCCATTTTTCCCGGAACACCAGCTTTGGAGACCACCATGGATACCTGCAGCTCCTGTTCTCGCAATTTTTTGCTGGTTTCCAGGGTGGTAAATTCTATGATGCTTGGCTGGCCAAACAGCGTCTCAGTGAGTTGCTGTGACTCTGTACTCGCTTGAAGTGATTCGTAGGCGAGCTTGTAGGCTTTACTGGCAGACATACGCTGGCCAAATACCAGATACCAATCGCCCAGCTCTGCAATAGCCAGAGCTTTTTGCGAGTCGCTGATATCCTCTTGTTTTTCCAGTGACTCAACGACTTTTTGTAGTGCTGCCTTACCGCGGCGATAGTGCTGGTGAGAGGTGCTATTCGGGCTCTTTGTCGTCGACTCGGCGTTGATGGTCAGGCCAGATTCCGAGGGCTCACCATACTGTTTAATATGGTTGGCGATAAAGTAGTGCAGATGACTGATTTTGCGGTATCTCTCTGCGGCTTGCGGGTCTTCGACCGGGACACTTTTATTGAGAATCCTGGCCATGCGATTGCTGAGGCGCTCAGAGATAACTAAATTTTGGTAGCCGCCGCTCTGGCCCCTCTCGCTGTAAGTGTCCATGTACCAATCGAGAAGTTCATCAAGTACTGGCAGCATTCGCGGATCATTTTCCCCATAGGCCTTTGAGTTGATTTGATAGAGATTTTCCAGAGCATTCTGGGATTCATCCCAGTTACCAAGAAAGCTCTCGGCTTCGGCAATGGAGAGGAGGTAGGGTGTCTGGGACAGGCTGTTTAGGCCATAGTTAACCCGCTCGATCTGCATTCCACGCTGGTAGGCTTGTCGCGCTCGTTCGTATTCACGCTTTGAAAAATGGGATTTTCCAAGGCCAAAGTAGAGATCGGAAAGTTCCGCAGAATAGGCGCTGCGCTCGGCCTCTGTAGTTTCGATAGCATTCAGGTAATCACTGATGGGGTCGCTGTCGGTGATCTCTGTGACAACTGTTTGAGCAATTGCCGGGGAGCCTGCGGCGACATATATAACCAGGCATATAAACATCCACATAGCCACAGACTCTATCTGTGATCGGCTATAGTTGATTGCTCTGCAGTTATTGCTCATATTGAGCTCCCCGATTAAAGTTAAAAAATTAGAGTAGGTATATCCCGGCCGGTTCCATTGCTGGCAATACCTAAATCGGTTTTTGCGCCTTTCAGTTGTTTTTTTGTGTAATGGCTTCGATTTCAGTCGCTTTAATTAACGCTCAGCCTACAGGGTATTGAGTCCGATTTTTATTTTAGATGTTTTACTCTATTTTCCCCTAGCGTTCATTTATAGTTTATACCCTGTTGAATAAGATTCCATTGTATCAACAGGTTTTTTTTGCGCAAAAATAGAAGATTATAGAGGCTAGCATCGGTGAGCAAACCACTGCAGGGATTGAGAGTAATTGAGTTGGGACAGCTTTTGGCTGGCCCTTTTGCCGGCTGTATGCTGGGATATTTTGGTGCCGAAGTTATCAAGGTGGAGCCGCCGGGAGGCGATCCGATTCGCAACTGGCGCGAGGTTAAAGATGGCACTTCCCTGTGGTGGCGCAGTTTAGCGCGCAATAAAAAGTGTATCTCTCTCGACCTTAAAACCCCTGAGGGGCGCGATCTGGTTAAACAGCTGCTAAAAACCGCCGATATAGTGGTGGAGAATTTTCGCCCCGGCGTCCTCGAGGGCTGGGGTTTGGATCCGGAGTCGCTGCGGGCGGATAATCCCGATCTTATCTATGCGCGCATCTCCGGCTACGGCCAGACTGGCCCCTATGCAGAGAAGGCCGGCTTTGCCTCGGCCTGCGAGGCGATCAGTGGCTTTCGCTACGTCAATGGCTACCCGGATCAGGCGCCGGTAAGACCAAACTTAAGTCTGGGCGACACCATTTCTGGTCTCCATGCGGTGCTGGGTATTTTGATGGCGCTGCGCGCCCGAGATCGTGGCGATGGCGGCCAAGTGATCGATGTGGCGCTCTATGAGTCGATGTTTAACCTGCTTGAGGCGGTGGTGCCGGAATACGATGGCGCCGACCAAATCCGTGAACCCTCTGGTACCACAGTGACCGGTATTGTGCCGACTAATACCTATAGATGTGCGGACGATAAATACCTGGTTATCGGCGGCAATGGCGATTCGATATTTGCCCGGCTGATGACCGCAGTGGGTCGCGATGATATGGCCCGGGATAGCAAGTATGCCAGCAATGCCCAGCGGGTAGTTTATGAGGCAGAGATTGATCAGTTGCTGAGTCACTGGTGTGCGAATCAGTCTTTGACGGCGGCTATGGAGATTCTCGAGGAGCATCGCGTACCCTGCGGCCCGGTTTATAGCGTTGCCGATATGATGGATGACAAGCATTTTCAGCAGCGCGGTTTATTTGAACAGGTGGAGATCAATGGCCAGCCATTAAAGATTCCTGCGATTATGCCCAAGCTGGTCGATACGCCCGGTGCCACCGATTGGCCGGGCCCGGAAATTGCCAGCCATACGGATGAGATTCTTCAAGGACTTGGTCTGGATGTTGATCAAATAGCCCAGCTCAAGAGTTCAGGGGTTGTCACCGATAGCGATTGATAACCGCTATGGCGTTGCCGGCATCAATTCCATTAGCGCCAGCACAGTTGCCTGAACACCTCTGGTGACCGCGGGCTCTGGTTCAATTTTAAATAGCGGGCTGTGGTGTGAGGGGATAGGCGCACCGCCATTGGAGGCGGCCTGGTAGTCGGCCAGACTGGTGCCGCCAACCGCAAAGTAAACACTGGGAATTGCCGGATCAGTGGTGAAGTAGGGAAAGTCCTCTGCTCCCATACCCTGTGAACCCAGTGAAACCACCTGATCTTCACCGAGTTTATTCTGCCAGACTGCTTTTAATCGCCTGACCAGAGGGCTGTTATTAACCGTGGGTGGTGTCGAAGATTTTGAGTAGATCACCTCGGGCAATTTGTCCTCTGGCAGCCCAGCCGCACGGCCCATATTTTCTGCAATGCGTTTTATTCCCTTTAACAGCTTTTCGCGGGTGTCGAGATTGGTGTTGCGCACTGTCAACTGCAGCTGGGCGCGATCGGGAATAATATTGTGTTTGCTGCCACCGTGAAAGGAGCCGACGGTAATCACGCCCGGTTCCCTGGGGGCCAGTTCTCTGGATACCAGTGTCTGCAGGGCGACAACAATCTGACTGCCGAGCAGGATCGGATCTTTGCCTGCATGGGGTGATGCACCGTGGGTACCAATGCCGTGGACAATAATATCCACACTGTCGGATCCAGCAAAAGGCGAGCCCTCCTGAACATTGACCAGACCGGCGGGCAACCCTGCGGCAACATGAAAGGCCAGGGCATAATCGGGCTGCCCAAAGCGCTCCCAGAGATTGTCATCCATCATCGCCTTGGCGCCGCGGATACGCTCCTCTGCTGGCTGACCGATCAGCATCAATGTCCCGGACCACTGGTCCATACGTGCCGACATCTGCCGCGCAGTGCCGATAAGACTGGTGATATGCACATCGTGACCGCAGGCGTGCATGACTGGAACCTGTTTGCCGGTGATCGGGTCGGTTTGGGTTATTGTGGAGGCGTACTCCAAACCGGATTTCTCTTCGATCGGCAGGGCATCCATATCGCCGCGCATCATTACCAGCGGGCCATCGCCATTTTTTAAAATTGCGACTACACCAGTGCCGCCGACTTTTTCGGTAACCTCAAAGCCACTGCTGCGCAATTCACTGGCGAGTTTTTTCGCGGTTTTAAATTCAATAAAGCTGAGTTCGGGGTTGCGGTGAAAATGGTTAAACAGTGCGCCGAGGCGCTTGTCGTAATCCTGCTGTATAGAGGTGGCAAGATCGCTTTCCTGGAGATCGGCATGGGAGAAGAGGCTGAACAGGGGCAGCAATAGCGCCATTGCCAGCGGTGATAGCTGTTTAATTTTCATAACAGTTTCTAAAACTCCCTAAAAATTGGCCTTATTTAACTTCGGGGTCAGTAACCAGTGTAAATCAATTCTTCGAGTACATTGCCGACCTGCTGCAAACTTTTTTCACTGCAGCGCTCAATACTGTCATCGCTGGTGTGCCAGGATTGCGGAAAGGGTGAGTGGATTAGGTTGACCACTTTCATGCCTGCCTTGAGAAAGGGCAGATGGTCATCATGGATATAGCTGCCCTCGCGATCGACAAATACCTCGGCTTGCTGTCGAGCGGCAATACGCCAAATTTTATCCTGTAGACGCGGTGCGCTATCGCGGGAGTAGCGCTCTCGTGGAATAACCAGATCCCGGTCGCAGACCATATCCACTATCACCCCGAATTCGGGTCTGTAGAAGCGATTTTTGCTAACAAATTCACTGGCACCAATGGAGAAGGGCAGTCTGTTGATTCCTCCCATATCCTCAAGATCAAAAAACACCAAGTCGACAATAATTGGTGCGCGCTGAGTGCTGAGCAGTCGGGCGATTTCCAGAAGTACCGCGACACCGGAGCCGCCATCATTGGCGCCGATCACCGGCTGAGCTTTCAGTTCTCTATTACTGTCCCTGTCGGAGATCGGTCGAGTGTCCCAGTGGGCGCCGAGCATAATTCTTTTGCGTGAGGATGATGCATTTTTATCGGTCGGGTAAAAACTCGCCCAGATATTATTTCCCTCTAGGCCGTGGCGCTTAAATGGCTGTACCACCAGTTTGTCCGCTTCGGGTAATAACTGCTCGCGAATATAGTCGAGGGTCTGCTGTTTGGCCGGGTGGCCAATAATTCGCGGGCCTAAGCTCACCTGTTTGGCAATAGTTTGCAGGGCGGATTCGCCGCTAAAAAACGATTTTTGCGCGGCTTCTTCAGTGCAGTAAGAGCTGCTTGCAAAACCCAGGCAGCAGAGGGCTGCCATTATCCATTGCGCAGCTCTTTTCAT
This sequence comes from SAR92 clade bacterium, assembly GCA_018607545.1. Next base: position 5,330 of record JABBBF010000124.1, read on the forward strand.
ACGCGCAACTCTTGTCATATTAGCCGTTCGCTACTGCTGTTTCTGATTCTGCCGGCAGTTTTATCTGATAGAAGCCGTAGATAACAGCAATAATCGGGCAGCAGATATTAAAGATTGCATAAGGCGCATAGAGTAAGGTGCTGACGCCGAGGGTGGCAGACATATAGGCGCCGCAGGTATTCCAGGGCACTAATGCCGAGGTCAGGGTGCCGGAGTCTTCCAGGGTTCGCGACAGATTGATCAGCTTGAGTTTTCTTTTGCGATAGGCGTTGGCAAACATCTGCCCGGGAATAACAATCGACAGATACTGATCGGCGGCGAGAATATTGGTGCCAATACAGGAGGCGACTGTGGTGGTGATCAGACCGCCGGCAGACTTCACTCTGCTGAGTGCCGCTTCTACCAGTCTCTCCAGCAGGCCGGTGCGGGCCATTGCGCCGCCAAAGGCCATGGCATTGATAATCAGGCCAACAGTCATCAGCATACTGCTCATGCCGCCTTTCGAGAGCAGCGCATCCAGAGATTGGTTGCCACTGTCAGAGCTGTAACCGAGAAACATTGCACTCAGCAGACCCTTAAAACTTGCCGCAATACTATTGAGGCTGCTATCTGCCGCCAGTTCGATAACGGCACTGGACTGGAAAGCAACGGCAAACACACAGCCAACCAACGCGCCGACGATTAGGGTCGACAGAGCCGGTTGTTTCTTCACTGCCATAACCAGCAGTAGTGCCAGTGGCACCAACATAAGCGGGTTGATTAAGAAGGCGTCCTGCATGGCAGATTGCAATAGCTCTATATCTTTTACCTCGACAGCGGAACCGCTGCCAAAACCGAGGATAAAAAATATTGTCAGGGCAATAATAAAGCTCGGCACAGTGGTCCACAGCATATGTTGAATATGGGCAAATAAATCACTGTTGGAAACTGCTGCTGCGAGGTTGGTGGTATCTGACAGCGGCGAGAGCTTATCGCCAAAATAGGCGCCGGATATTATCGCGCCAGCGCTGATCGGCAGGGATAAATCCAGTGCTGCAGCTATACCCATAAAGCCGATGCCAAGGGTTCCGGCGACAGTCCATGAGCTGCCAATGCTAAAGCCGACCAATGCACAGACCAGGCAGGAAGTTGCATAGAAGTAGTTCGGGGAGATTAATTCGACGCCGTAGTAGATCATGCTGGGCACGGTGCCTGCGAGTATCCAGCTGCCAATCAGGGCGCCGACCATCAGCAGGATCAGGATGGCATGAAGGGACATGGTAATGGTGTCGATCATACCCTCTTCGATAATATTCCAGGTCAGGCCGTTTTTAATCCCTATAAGTGCCGCCACTGCGGCGGAGATGATAAGAGCGACCAGGTTTGGACCGAAGGAGTCGAGGCCAAAGACGTAGACCGTTCCGGCGAGCATTGAGATCAACAGTACAACAGGAATAAGTGCGTCGATAAGACTGGGTTTTAATACTGCTCTGGTCATGGGCGGCTCTGTTTTTATTATGTTTGAAATCAGCTTTTGAAATTTATTTTATGCCGGAGTGTAACTTACTACTGTGCTAGTGATCTATGGCAGGGGTTTTAGAGCTTGCGCTTGAGCAGAACTATATCGATGGCATTTTCAGCCAGCTTGGCGCGGGCATAGGCCATGCTCGATGAATCGGTGTAGGGGCCGACCAATACGCGGTGCCATTTCTCACCATTGCCGAGGTTTACGGTTTCGACGCTGGCGCTCAGGTTTAACAGCAACAACTTAACCCGCAGTGCTTCGGCGTCATTGGCATTTTTAAAGGAACCCGCCTGCAGCAGGTAGGAGAAGTTGTCTTCTGGTTCAATAACCTGATTATCCGCTGGCTCATTGCTGGGAACAATAATCTCGGTGTTTTTAAGCAGGGTATAAAAATCGAACTTGAGTTCAGCGGCCTCTTCTTTGACGGTTTCAGTCACATCCTGAACTGCAGTGGTGGCTGTTGGTGCGCTCTTTAATAATGCCGGTGCAAAATTCATTAACAGGGCGCCAAATACCATGCCAAAAATAAAAGTCGGCAACGATGAGCTCTGTTTGGCTGGCTGTTTTTTGGCTGGTCGATTAGAAGATCTTTTGTAATCTTGCGGCATTTATAAAGCTCCGGTTAAGAGCGAGGATTGTAGGGGATTATGGTGCTCAGGCAAACCTTCTAATATTAAAAGTAGGATTAAAAGCAGGGCTAAAATTTCCACTACAGTTCCTGGGGATCAACATCTACAGTCCAGCGCACCTTTCGCGCTTCGGGAAGCCTTTCCAGTTGCGGACAGAGTGCAGAAAGCAGTTGCTGTAAATCTCCGCGTCGCTGGCCACTGAGTTGCAACAGAAAGCGAAAGCGTCCGGCGCGTTTTTCCATCAGCGCGGGAAGGGGCCCCAGATATCCCAGGTTGGGTGTGGGTGGCGCAATAGCTTCGGCCAATCCCCGTGCGGCCCTTAAAAACATTTCCGCCTGATTGGGGTTGTTTGACTCGGCGCGAATAATCGCCATCTGGTTAAACGGCGGCAGCTGGGTCAACTGTCGCTGGTCGAGGAGTAATTTGGCGTACTGGCTGTAACCCTGATTGATTAGCAGCTGTAAAAGCGGGTGCTCTGGCTGGTGGGTTTGCAGCATCACTTTTCCGGCAGTGGCGCCGCGTCCACTGCGCCCGGCAACCTGCACCAATAGCTGACCCATACGCTCATGGCTGCGGAAGTCGGCGCTAAACAGACCGCTGTCGGCATCGAGAACTACCACTAGGGTGATATTGGCAAAGTGATGCCCTTTGGCAAGCATCTGGGTGCCGACCAGAATGCAGGGCTCGCCACTATTGGCTGTATCGAAGACCTTTTGCATAGCGCCTTTATTGCGGGTGCTATCGCGATCCACGCGAAGCACAAGGGTCTCTGGAAAACAGTCTTGCAGCCAGGCTTCACTGCGCTCGGTACCTTCACCGGCGGCGATTAACTCTCTGCCCTGGCAGCTCGGGCACTGGTGAATATTGCGCTGCTGGTAGTTGCAGTGGTGACAGATCAGGCGGCCGCGTCCGCGGTGTACGGTGAGTCGCGCATCGCAGCTGCGACATTCAGCAACCCAGCCACACTGATGGCAGAGCAGGGTGGGGGCAAAGCCGCGGCGATTGAGAAAAACCAGTACCTGCTGTTTTTGGCTGACGGCTTGCCTGATGGCGGCCAGGGTCGAGCTGGCAATACCGCATTCAAGGGTCTCTGTCTTAAGGTCGACAATATTCCAGCTCGGCGGAGCGGCATTGCCTGCTCGGGTATCCAGAATCAGGTGATGATAGCGCTGCTTATTGCAGTTGTTTAGCGACTCCAGTGAGGGGGTGGCTGAGCCGAGAATAATCGGTATATTTTCCTGTTTGGCGCGAATAACCGCGAGGTCTCGCGCCGAGTAGCGAAAGCCTTCCTGCTGCTTGTAGGATTGATCGTGCTCTTCATCGAGAATAATCAGCCCCGGGTCTTTTAGTGGGGTAAAGATCGCCGAGCGTGTGCCGAGAATAATCTGTGCATCGCCAGATTTTGCCCGCGCCCAGGCTTCGAGTCTGGCCTTATCGGTAAGCCCGGAATGGAGGGTGACCAGCGGCACATTAAAGCGGTCGCGAAAGCGTTTTTCGGTCTGCGGGGTCAGGCTGATCTCGGGAATTAAAACCAGTGCCTGACGACCATAGCGAAGAATTTTTTCAATGGCTTGCAGATAAATCTCAGTCTTGCCGCTGCCAGTAACGCCATCCAGCAGCCAGCTATTAAAACCGTGGATCTCAATTGCATCCATGGCTTTTTGTTGCGACTGATGCAGTTGCAGTGGCTGTTCTCTAAGCAGGTTGTCCAGTGCTACAGGTTGCGGCTTTTGCAGCACCAGTTCTATCAGGTCTTTTGCTACAAGCTGTTTAAGGGCTGCGCGGCTGTGAGTTTCAAGCAATCGCTCCTCGCTGATCAGCGGCTGTTGAAGCAGTTCGTCCATCAGGGCTTTTTGCCGCGGCGAGCGTTTTAGGGAATCTGGCCCGAGACCTTTGCCGAGAGTTGTGGAGCGCCAGTTGGCGATCTGTATTTCGGGTAGCTCACTGCCGTTGCGCAGCAATACTGGCAGGGTGCTAAATAGTGCATCGCCAATCGGGTGCTGGTAGTAATTGGCGGCCCAGATAAACAGTTTAAATAGTGATTCTGGCAGCAGCGGTTGCTGATCGATTACAGCGCTAATCGGTTTGAGTTTTTCTACCGCGAAATCACTGCTTTCCGGGCAGTCGATAACCAGCCCGACCACTTCGCGTTTGCCGAACGGAACGGCCACACGGCAGCCTCTCTGAGGCGGCGTTGCCAGCAGATTTTCCGGTATCAGATAGTCAAAGGTGCGGCGCAGCGGCGAGGGCACTGCGACACGAATAATTGAAGGCTTTGAATCCGCCATAATAAAGTTGAGAATTCCTTTTGTAACTGGGTTTATTTCTGCTAGAATCCGCGCTCTTTAGAAATGGCCTGCCGTGCCATACGTGAGTTGGACTGTTTATAGGTGCTTATTATAGTTGCTTATATCTGGTTGCATTACTAACCAGTGAAACAGTTTACCAGCTTATAGATAAGGTGGCGGCATGCAACTTGGAGTATATGATGAAATCAGAGATTCACCCGGCTTATCAAGAATTAAAAGCAACTTGCAGTTGTGGCAATGTTATTACTGTGGGTTCAACACGCGCACAAGAACTTTACCTAGACGTATGTTCAGAGTGCCATCCGTTTTACACCGGCAAGCAGAAAGTTGCTGATACCGGTGGACGAATCGATCGCTTTAACAAGCGTTTTGGTTCTGCCAAGAAGTAAAGCTCTGGAAGACTGCTTTCAACAGCAAAATTCTGGAATACAAAAAATGCGCCGCAGGTTACTGGGGCGCATTTTTTTTAAGCTGCGTTTTTTAAAATATTTTTCCAGGGATCTTTTGTCGAGTGGATTGCCAGCGAGTACAATGGGCCACTGATTTTGAAAATCATATGACAAAAATAACAGGAAAAGGAGGCTCAGGTGCGCGCACTGTGGATGTTGGTTAAATTTTTACTGATGTTGGCAATTGTTATTGTCGGCGCCATGTTTGCCATGGAGAACAACCAGCTGGTCGATGTCGACTTTATTCTGTTGCAGAGTGCGACCATGAGTCTCGGTCTGTGGTTGATGATTTTTCTGGCGGTTGGCTGTCTGCTCGGGCTGTTGGCCAGCTCTGTACTTATTACCTATTACAAGCGGCAACTGGCCCGCGCGTTAAAAAAGGACTAATTGGCATATGGCCGCTTTCGATTCTAAAACCAATTCAAAAGTTATTGTCGCCCTCGATTACGATAACCAGAGTTCGGCAATGAACCTGGTTGAACAGCTCGATCCGGCACAGTGTCGTGTAAAGGTCGGCAAGGAGCTATTTACCGCTGCCGGACCAGTATTGGTTAAAGCACTGGTCGATCGCGGCTTTGATGTATTTCTCGATCTGAAGTTTCACGATATTCCCAATACTGCCGCCAAGGCGGTCTGCGCCGCTGCAGATCTGGGGGTGTGGATGACCAATGTTCACGCATCCGGTGGCAGTCGTATGATGAGCGCCGCCAAGCAGGCCCTCGAACAGCAGGGTAGCTCTATGCTGTTAATCGGTGTCACTGTACTGACCAGTATGGATGAAGCGGATTTGCAGGAGATCGGTATTCAGAGCTGTCCCAGCGAGCAGGTATTGCACCTTGCCGAACTGGCGCAGAATTGTGGTCTCGACGGTGTGGTCTGTTCTGCCCGTGAAGCCAGTACCCTGAAAGCTGCGCTGGGTGCAGATTTTCAGTTGATCACCCCGGGTATCCGCCTGCCAGACAGTGCCGCTGATGATCAGCGACGCATAGTTTCACCTCAGGATGCTATCGCCCTGGGCAGTGATTACCTGGTGATTGGCCGTCCAATAACCCAGTCTGCGGATCCATTGCAGACATTGGTGCAGATTAACAATTCTCTGTAATTCCCGCTAGCCGGGCTTATTTTATATAAACAATTTTTAATCGAACAACGACCTCTTTTGGGGTCTTTTGTCGTACCCGTAAATAGATAAAAATTAGAATAAAAAAATATAGATTTAAGCTTCTTGTTTGGTGCAGAATTGCGCCAAATTGAAACGCGCCTGTTGTTTTATAGGAGAATCCCTTGGATCAGATTTTAGACCAGAAAAAAAACCAACCCTGGCAAGCCAAACAGTCCGCTGATCTCTATGGGATCGAGCGCTGGGGCAATGATTATTTTGGTCTTTCCGATGCCGGTCATGTAACGGCAAAAACCCTCAATACCGAAGTTGCCCTGCTGGATATCGTCAAGGGAATGGTTGATCGGGATCTGCAGATGCCGGTGCTGTTGCGTGTCGAAAATATTCTCGATGCACAGATTCAGCGGCTTAGTGAAACCTTCTCCAATGTTATAGACAAAGTTTCTTATACCCAGCCCTATCGCGGCGTATACCCGATCAAGGTCAATCAGCAGGCCCAGGTGGTTGAGGAGATTGCCGACTTTGGCAAGCGCTACCATCACGGACTTGAGGTGGGCAGTAAGCCGGAGATGATTATTGCACTGTCGACTCTCGAACCCGGCCGTTTGATTATCTGCAATGGTTACAAAGATGAGGAGTTTATCGATCTGGGATTGCAGGCGATAAAGCTTGGTTTCGAGTGCTTTTTTGTGATTGAAACACCCTCGGAATTGCCGATTATTATTGAGCGCAGTCGGGCGATAAATGTTCGCCCAATGATTGGTATTCGTATCAAGATGATCTCTCAGGTCAGTGGTCACTGGAACTCCACCAGTGGCGACCGAAGTATTTTTGGCCTCACCGCGACCCAACTGATCGATGTGGTGGACAGCTTGCGTGAAGAGCAGATGCTCGATTGCCTAAAGCTGATGCACTGCCATCTCGGCTCACAGATTCCCAGTCTTGCGGATATTCGCAACGGCGTTATCGAAGCCAGTCGCTACTATGTGGATCTTGTCCGCGAGGGTGCTGCACTGACGCACATTGATTTTGGCGGCGGTCTGGCGGTGGATTACTCAGGTATCCAGAGTGAGGATAATCACAGCCGCAACTACAGCCTTGAAGAGTACTGTGAAACCCTTGTCGGCACCCTTAAGACCACTCTGGATAATGAAGCTATTGCCCACCCGGTGATTGTCACCGAGTCGGGAAGGGCAGTGGTAGCCTACGCCTCGGTGTTGCTGTTCAATATTCTCGATACCACTACCTTTGAATCCACTGGTGACAGTCGAGTCCAGGCTGACGAAAATCTATTATTAACCAAACTGCGCAGTGTCTCTGCGCAGCTGACAGCGGAAAACATTGAGCGGAGCTATGAGCAGGTTCATCAGTATCGCAATCAGGTTCGCGATGGTTTTAAAGCCGGCAAGGTGGATTTGCGCTGCCGTGCCAGTGCGGAAAATATTTTTCTCGATGCCCTGCACAGTATTGCCGATGTGCTGGATAAGATGGATGAAGTGCCACCCAGTATGGCCGGCTTAAAGCTTTCCCTGGCGGATATTTACTACGGTAACTTTAGCCTGTTTCAGTCACTGCCGGATATCTGGGCAATCGATCAGCTGTTCCCGATTATGCCAATCCACCGTCTCGATGAAGAGCCGACTCGACAGGCAGTGTTGGCGGATATTACCTGTGACTGCGATGGCAAGATCGATAATTTTGTCGGTCAGACAGAGCCGGAAAAAACCCTGCCCCTGCACCAGCTCAAAGTCGGTGAAGAGTACTATTTGGGCGTGTTTTTGGTGGGCGCCTACCAAGAGACCCTGGGTGATCTGCACAATTTGTTTGGCGATACCAATGTTGTCAGTGTGCGCCTTAACCGCGATGGCAGTTTTGATTTTGTTAAGGAGATGCTCGGCGACACTATCGCCGATGTACTCAGTTATGTGGAGTATGAGCCCAAGCAGGTCGAGCTGAGGTATCGCAATACTGCGGAGCGCGCGGTTCAGCAGGGACGAATTACGGCGGCTGAACGTCAACAGATGATCAAGGCTTTCAGAGCCAGTATGCAGGGTTATACCTATTATGAACGCGAGCATTAAGGGAGGCCGACATGGCTAAAATTATCATTATTGGCGCTGGTGGTGTGGGTCAGGTTGTGGCCCATAAGTGTGCCCAGCTGGTCGATGTATTTGACGAGATTGTCTTGGCCAGTCGCACTGAGAGCAAGTGTCAGAAAATTGCTGCGCAGATTCAGGAGAGCTACGGCCGCTCCATCGAAACTGCCGCTGTGGATGCAGACAATGTCCCGGAACTGGTGGCGCTGTTTAATCGGGTTAAACCGTTTATGGTGATCAATGTCGCCTTGCCCTATCAGGATCTGACCATTATGGATGCCTGTCTCGAAACGGGTGTTCACTATATGGATACTGCCAATTATGAGCCGCTGGATACCGCCAAGTTTGAGTACAGCTGGCAGTGGGCTTATCAGCAGCGGTTTGCCGATGCCGGTCTTATGGCACTTCTGGGTTGTGGCTTTGATCCCGGTGCGACCAATGTATTTACCGCCTATATCGCCAAACATTATTTCGATGAAATTCATACGCTGGATATTATTGATGTTAACGGCGGCGATCACGGCTATCCCTTTGCCACTAATTTTAATCCGGAGATCAATATTCGCGAAGTCACTGCCGATTGTCGGCACTGGGAGGAGGGTGAGTTTGTCACTACGCCGGCGATGTCCACCAGACAGTCTTTTACCTGCCCTGAAGGGGTTGGTCGCTTTGATATCTATCGTATGTATCACGAGGAGCTGGAATCCCTGACGCTGAATTTTCCAACTATTAAGAAAGCCCAGTTCTGGATGAGTTTTGGTGACAGCTATTTAAAGCATCTGGAAGTGCTGGGCAATGTGGGTATGACGGGTATTGAGCCGGTGGAATACGAAGGCCAGAAAATTGTCCCTATTCAGTTTCTCAAGACACTGCTGCCAGACCCCTCGACTCTGGGGCCGAGAACCACGGGCAAAACCTGTATTGGCTGTGTGGTTAGCGGTGTCGCTGATGGCCGCGAAAAAACTGTCTATCTGTACAATATTAAAGATCACCAGGACTGCTATCGCGAAGTTCAGTCTCAGGCGATCTCCTATACAACCGGCGTGCCGGCGATGATCAGTGCCAAATTAATGCTTGAAGGTCAGTGGATGAAGCCGGGGGTGTGGAATATTGAGCAGATGGACCCGGATGCCTTTATGGCTGATATGAATAAGCA
>JABBBF010000189.1 GCA_018607545.1 SAR92 clade bacterium
GGTATTCGGGGAACTGTTGGTACTTGAGAAACATCGCCTGCCAGTCTGCTTCTGAGAGGGGCGGAATAATACCCATCAGCGGTTTCCAGTCGACCATCGACAGCCCTGAGTTGGTCAGTCGGGTAACGCCGCCAAGCAGGATCATACCGAAGATAACCGCGGCACAGATCAGCAGCCAGTAGGCTATTTGGCGGTTGTAGCGAGCCTGTTGCTCGAGGGTTGTGGTGTTTTCCAACATAGATATCAGTACCAAAAATTAATTTGAGCCTAAGGGCTGTGTCGTTATACAGCCAGAGGTTTTACGAAAGCGGTGATTATTCAGACTAGATTTTATGGAAAAATTTAGTCGAGGTTTACTGTTGAGAATGGAGACAGAATTCATTGGCGGCTATGGTAACATTTGCAGCCAATTGGCAGGTAGGGGTTTAGGCGTTTTTGATGATGGAGATAGATATGGGTGATCAGGGTGAGATTAAGTTGGATCCGAGTTGGCGAGAAGTTCTGGTCGATGAATTTAATAAAGACTATATGCGTGAACTGCGCGAGTTTTTAGTTCAGCAAAAGGCCGCTGGCAAGGTTATCTATCCGCCGGGTTCGCAGTGGTTTTCGGCATTTAATAACACGCCCTTCGATAAGGTTCGCGTGGTGATTCTCGGACAGGATCCCTATCACGGTCCCAATCAGGCTCATGGTCTGTGTTTTTCAGTGCAGCCGGGTGTTAAGGTGCCGCCATCGCTGGCTAATATGTACAAAGAGTTGGCCGATGACCTGGGTATTGTGCAGCCCAATCATGGCTGCCTGACCAGCTGGGCAAAGCAGGGAGTGCTACTGCTGAATGCCACTCTCACTGTCGAGCAGGCCAATGCCGGTGCCCATCAGGGTAAGGGCTGGGAGCAGTTTACCGATGCGGCTATTCGTGCTCTAAACGATCAGCGCGAAGGTATTGTGTTTCTTTTATGGGGCAGCTATGCCCAGAAGAAAGGCGCCTTTATCGACCAGTCGCGGCATTTGGTTCTGAAGTCGGTTCACCCCTCACCCCTGTCTGCATACCGAGGTTTTTTCGGGTGCAAACATTTTTCGTCGGCCAATCACTATTTGCAGCATAATGGTCAGCCGCCAATAAATTGGCAGTTACCCCCTGAGCAAGATGTCGAGTTCTAAACTAGGAGAACAATCTGTGGCAGTGCAATCCTGGCAAACACCCAAAAACCTTCTTATCGTTATGTCGGTGGCGATGACCATCGCCTTTGCCACATGGATGGCGCTGCTAAATAATTTTGTGATTGAGCGAGCCAGTTTTACCGGTGCGGAAATTGGCATGTTGCAGAGTATTCGTGAGGTACCTGGATTTTTGGCGTTTACAGCGGTGTTTGTGTTGTTGCTGTTAAAGGAGCAGACCTTTGCCTATCTCTCTCTGGCGCTGCTGGGTATTGGTGTTGCCGCGACTGGCTACTTTCCCACGGTAGTGGGGCTCTATCTGACAACGTTTTTAATGTCGGTAGGCTTTCATTATTACGAGACGATTAAACAATCCCTGTCGCTACAGTGGTTGAGTATCGATGAGGCGCCAGCTGTACTGGGCAAGTTGATCGCTGTCAGTTCTATGGCTTCTCTGGCGGCCTATAGTTTTCTATGGCTGGCCGAGGCCTATCTGGGGCTGAGTTTTAAAGTCATCTATATTGTTGGCGGCGGCTGTTGCCTGGCATTAACTCTATTTGCCTGGTTGGGCTTTCCCCGCTTTCAGGCCAAGACACCGCAGCGTAAGCATCTTCTGATGCGCAAGCGCTACTGGCTGTATTACGCGCTGACATTTATGGGCGGAGCGCGGCGCCAGATCTTTGTTGTTTTTGCCGGTTTCCTGATGGTGGAGAAATTTGGTTACAGCGTCAGTGACATAGCGCTGCTGTATATTATTAACCATCTTTTTAATTGGGCATTTGCCGGACGTATTGGCAAGTTGGTAGGTCGTATTGGCGAGCGCCGGGCGCTGACCTTTGAATACTGCGGTCTGTTTTGTGTATTTACTGCCTATGCCTTTGTCAACGATGCGACCTGGGCGGCGGGCTTATATGTGTTAGATCATCTGTTCTTCTCTCTGGCGATTGCCATCAAAACCTATTTCCAGAAAATTGCCGATCCGGCAGATATGGCATCTACTGCTGGGGTGGCTTTTACGATTAACCATATTGCGGCGGTGGTTATTCCGGCGATGTTTGGATTGGTGTGGCTGGTGTCGCCAATGGCGGTATTTTTGATGGGCTCTGCTATGGCGTTGATCAGTTTACTGCTGGCGAGAAATATTCCGTTGCAGCCCAGTTCTGGTAATGAGGTGGTGATTGGGAAGGTAGCTGCGGCTGCGCTGTAATTTTTTTGTCATCCCGGCTTCTTTTACCATGTCATCCCGACAGAGCGGAGCGACGAGGGATCTCCCGTCATCCCAGCGAAGGAACGTCACCCCGACGTAGGCCGGGGTGACGTTCCTTCGCTGGGATGACAGAGTAGCTGTTCAAACCACCAGCGGTGGCTTTTTGGCTTTGGCGCGTAACCAGTTAAGTCCATTTAAAATGGCTGGGGTCCTAACTATTTTTCGCTCGATGCGAAATTTGCCCGGATAGTCGATCAGCAGTAAGCCTGTTACCAGTGTGAGGATTCCCTGGCCGGGCAAAAACAGCATCAACAATCCCGCCAGAATCAACCCGTAGCCAAGCAGATTTTTCCCAATCAGAGTCAGTAGTCGAACCACTGGGTGCTGGCTTTTCCAATTGGTCGGCTTGCGCTTTTTAGGCACAAAGTAATCTTCAGGAATTTTTGCCACCAACCAGGGCAGCGATAACAGGCTGGCAATAAAAACCCCAAGAGATCCGATACCGATCCACACCAGCAGTTGTTGATGGCTTTGCAGATCGATAAAGTTATTCACAGGCTGGCCGGAATCTCGTAGGGCAGAGGTAGGTGCACCACTGATGTCAGCGGCTGTTCGCCAACCTGTATCTCAGAGCAGTCGCTGTATTTGTCGCCGAGCACTGCCAGCACCTCTACTGTCGATTGGTCTGCCCAGGCAGCACTGGCAATATTGCCAACACTTTTCCCTTCACTGTTTCTTATATCATCACCGGCATTGGGCAGTAGGTTGAGAGACAGTTGTAGATGATGCATACGCCGTTTGACCGCGCCGCGATAATGGGCGCGGGCGACAATCTCCTGCCCTGTATAACAACCTTTTTTAAAGCTGATATAGCCCAGTGCGTCGAGATTTAACATCTGCGGAATAAACATATCACTGGTTTCGGAAACCACATCGGCACTGCCGCTTCTAATGCGCTGCAGATTACTGGGAGCGGGGATGTCTTTGTACTGGTCGCTGACATCGCTAATCTCGGTCTTAAAAAATACAGCGTATTTTTTAAGGTTGGCCATAGCGATCTCTTTTACTGAGTGATGAGTTTCTAAAATTATATTGTCCTGCTGGTCGCAGCTGGCGCTAAACAGGAATATAATCCGCCCCTTGGGTGTGCAGTGGGCACCATTAATGGTTGCATCGCCAGTCAGGGTCTCCATATCGCAAGTCACCTGACCCTGCAGAAACTTGCGGCTATCCGGGCCAGCTAGCTGGATATAGGCACGTTGGTCGGTGGTATTTGTATTCTGTTCGGTCATTGCCAATCCCTAGGTGTTATTCACTCTTTAGGTTAATGAGTGATTGTCTCTTATAATGTGGCTTTAACACAATTATTGAATTTGTTATGGATAAAAATCGTCTGCGCTGGGCCTGTCGCCGCGGCATGTTGGAGCTTGATTTACTGCTTGCGCCATTTGCTGAAGAAGTCTATGAAACACTCGAAGAGAGCGATCAGCTGCGTTTTGAAGCGCTGCTCGAATGTGAAGATCAGTCGCTGTTTTTATGGCTGATGAAGCGCCAGCCGGCAGATAACCCGGATTTGCAAAGGATAGTGCAGATTATTCATGAGTCCCGCAGCAAAGTCGGCTGAGTTCAGCCTTACCCCTTCAAGATATGCTCTTGTTGCAAAGCTGAGTCTGGCATTTGCGGCTGGCCTGCTTGTGGCTCTTTTACCGATACTACTGATTGCAAAAATAGCCGGTCTGTTATTTTTGCTTGCGGCTGGCGCCAGTTTTTATGTGCATTTTCGTCGGCAAAACCCCGAACGGATTTTTGTTGTCGATGGCGACGCAGATTGCTGGCGTTTGATTTCGTCACCTGGCAGTGGGCGTTATGGTAGAGAAGAGGTTATTGACCTGCAGCTTGAGCCCAGCCAGTTTGTTACCACCTATTTAATTATTCTCTATTTTCGAACCCAGCAGGGTGACCGTCTGACTCGAGTGATCCCCAGGGATAGCCTTTCTCGAGAAGGGCATAGAATTTTGCGCAAGTTATTGCTGGCCAGAACTAGCCGCGATTAATAATCACATCCTGACCGGCAAAATTGATTGGCACCAGGATCGTATCTTTGGCGATCTTTGCGGGCTCTGGATAGTCCAGGGTGTAGTGCAGGCCACGACTCTCCCTGCGCTGCAGGGCACAGCGAATAATTAACTCAGCAACCGTTGCCAGGTTGCGCAGCTCGAGCAGATCGCGACCCACTGTATAGTTGCTGTAATACTCCTGAATCTCTTTTTGCAGCAGTTTTATCCTATGCTCGGCGCGCTGCAGGCGCTTGTCAGTGCGCACAATGCCCACGTAATCCCACATAAAGCGCCGCAATTCATCCCAGTTGTGGGAGATAACCACATCCTCATCTGAGTCGGCGACTTTGGATTCGTCCCACTCTCGAATAAAGTCGGGTTCCGGAATCTGGTCTTGCAATTGATTGATCTCATTGGCGGCTGCATGGGCGTAAACCAGGCATTCGAGCAGCGAATTACTGGCCATGCGGTTGGCGCCGTGCAGTCCGGTAAAGGCGCTCTCGCCGATAGCGTAGAGGTTCAGCAGGTCGGTCTGCCCCTTGGTATTTACAATAATGCCCCCGCAGGTGTAATGGGCCGCCGGAACCACTGGAATGGGGTCAGTGGTGATATCGATGCCAAATTCCAGGCAGTGCTTGTAGACCGTGGGAAAATGTTCAGTAATAAACTCAGCCGGTTTGTGACTGATATCCAGATACAGACAGTCACTGCCCAGTCGTTTCATCTCGTGGTCGATAGCCCTTGCTACCACATCTCTGGGTGCCAGTTCGGCATCCGGGTGGAAGTTGTGCATAAAAGCTGAACCGTCGGGCAGTTTTAACAGGGCTCCCTCGCCGCGCAGAGCCTCGGTAATCAGAAATGATTTGGCTTTGGAGTGATAGAGGCAAGTTGGGTGAAACTGGTTAAATTCCAAGTTGGCGACGCGACAGCCGCGACGCCAGGCCATGGCAATACCGTCCCCACTGGCACCGTCTGGATTACTGGTGTAGAGGTAGGTTTTGCTGGCGCCACCTGTCGCCAATACAACGCTCTTGGCTCTAAACAGAGAGACTGCACCGCTATTGATATCCAATATATAGGACCCGGTGCAGCGAATCTTGCGCGAGTTGTTGTCCGCCTGGGTAACTAGATCAACAGCGCAATGGTGTTCATAGATATCAATATTTTCGGCGGCTATGGCACGATCGACCAGTGTGCCCGTAATTTCTTTTCCAGTGGCATCGGCGGTGTGCAGTATGCGGCGATGGCTGTGGCCACCTTCCTGAGTCAGGTGGTAGGTTGTCTGATCCTCTTCGCGGGTAAAATCTACGCCTTTGTTGATAAGCCATTGCACTGAGGCCGGACCATTTTCGACCACAAAGCGCACGGCTTCTTCGTGACAGAGGCCGGCGCCAGCAACCAGCGTATCGGCTATATGCGCTTCAGCACTGTCATTTTTATCGATTACAGCGGCAATCCCACCCTGAGCTAACCACGAGGCTCCACCCTGAAGTGATGCTTTGCTAATCAGCGCTACACGGAGGTGTGAATCCAGCTGTAATGCTACAGCTAAACCAGCGGCACCACTGCCTATAATCAGAACATCGTAGATATGTGTTTGTTTCATGGTTGGGTCACAATCGTTTGACGCGGCATGATAGTATAAGCTCAAATTACAAGCGAACTAAATTACTTGTTGGTGGTCTGTCTTTGATTACCGTTATTTAAATTAGCGTTGAAAAAGCAATAATAACTCGGAAATGTAGGATAAATGGACTGTTAAATGACAGAAAAAAAGACAGAACCCACTGATCAGCAGCTCGTCGTCAGAGTGCAAAAAGGCGATAAGCGCGCCTTTGATCTTCTTGTTCTCAAGTATCAATACAAAGTGCATGCTATTGTCGCGCGATTTATCCGCGATAGCGATGAGGTAAGGGATGTGGTGCAGGAGGCCTTTATTAAAGCCTACCGTGCACTGCCCAAGTTTCGCGGTGACAGTCAGTTTTATACCTGGCTGTACAGAATCGCCGTAAATACTGCAAAGAACTATCTGGTTGCCCGCAGCAGAAGACCTCCATCCTCAGATGTCGATCTGGATGATGCGGAGTACTACTCTGGCAGCGAGCAGCTCAAAGATTTTGGCACCCCGGAGAACCAGCTGTTTCGAGATCAGCTTGAAGAGGTTATCAATCAGGCGATTATCGAGTTGCCCGAAGATCTGCGTACAGCAGTGACACTTCGTGAATATGAAGGCTTGAGTTATGAGGATATTGCCTCGGTGATGAACTGTCCTGTGGGTACTATCAGATCGCGAATTTTTCGTGGCAGAGAGTCTATCGATGTACGAGTTCTCGAATTAATTGAAGGGGATTGAAGTAATGGTGAACCTTTTAAATAATCGCCGGTCTTATCCACAGTATTTATGCAACGAACAGTTGCCAGTAAAGTTCTATTTAAAGAATGTAGTGAAATTTAACCTTAGCACTAATTTTACACGAAGAGGTAAATGAATGAGCGATCACAAGGAACGACTTGAGCAGTCACTCTCCGCACTTATGGATGGTGAAGCCACTGAAATGGAGACTCATCGCCTACTCAAAGCGCTTGCAGAAGACCCTCAGTTAAGGGATCGCTGGACGCGTTATCATATGGCCTCGGCGACGATCAAAGGCGACCCGGTGACTACCTCGGTGGATTACTCCGCGGCTATTTCTGCTGCGATTGATCAGGAACCAGCGCACCGCACAAGCGGTCTTGCAGTATTTGCCGGTTCGGCGGGGCGTTTTGCGATAGCTGCCTCCGTCGCTCTTGTCGCAGTGTTTGGTGTGCAACAGCTCAATAGTCCTAACGGTCCCAGTCTAATTAATACTGGCAGTGAAATTTCCGAATTTGCCGCTGCCGAAACATCCGCTGAAAATACTGGTCCGGCGATTCAATTTCCCTCTGGATTTCAGCCAGTCATCAACGCTCGCACTGTTAGTGTAGGCGGCAATAATAAGAGCTCACAGCGCACAACTCCGGTGTTAGAAATTCAGCAACAAGCTCAGCAGCAGGTTCAACAGCAGATTAAACAGCAGTATTCAGAGGCTGAGCTGCGCGCCTACCTCAATAACATTATGACCAAACATTCCAGCCATGCTGCTCTAAACAGTAATCAGGGAATGTTGCCATTCGCCAGATTGAGCGAAATCGGTGAAAGTACAGGCGAGGCAATATCTGAAAAGGAATAGCAGATCCTAATGGTTGTATTCTCTATATTGGAAATAAACCTTAAAGCAACGATTAAGGCGATTAAGCAGGCGGCTCTGGTAGCCGCCGTTTTGCTGCATGGGCCACTATTTGCGGAACAGATGGAGTCTGCCCATGACCTTATGGCGCGCATGGCCAAAGCCTCACGTGAGCTCAATTACAGCGGTGTTTTCACCTATGAACACCGCGGTAATCTATCCAGTGCAAAACTGATTCATGAGGTTCGAGATGGCAAAACCTATGAGCGCCTTTTGCATATGGATGGCATGAAGCGCGATGTGGTAAGTCGCTCTGACGATCTCGACTGTCTTCGCACTGGCGATATGCTGCTGCGTGGCAACGCCTACAAAATAAGCAACGAAAATTACTCACGACTGCAAGATTTCTATGAGTTCCATATCAAAGGGGATGGGCGCATCGCCAATCGCCAGGTCTCTATGGTGCACGTATTGCCCAAGGATAAATACCGCTATGGCTATGTGGTGGCGATCGACAAGCAGTTCGGTTTGATGCTGCAATCCGTCTTGATGAGTCATGCCGGCAAACCCCTCGAGCGTTTTCAGTTTGTAGATATCAGTATCGGAGAATCTTTGTCGGAAATAGATTCCCAGATAAAAGGTGGTGAATTTGGCAGTATTGACCAGGCAGACTGTATTCAGTTAAATCGAAAAATTGTTAGCCCGCAATCAATGTGGCAATTAAATTGGCTGCCACCAGGTTTTGTTTTGGCTTCCTATCAACCCCCAAATGCAAACGGTCAGGAATCCATGATGTTTACCGATGGCCTGGCGGTATTCTCAATCTTTATCGACTCGGTGAAGGGTGATGCGCTGCCGCCGGTTGATGCAAAATTGGGCGCAACCGTTGCCATACTCACCAAGGCCGATATCAACGGTCATCAGTATGCAATCTGTGTGGTCGGTGAAATTCCTCGTGGCACAGCCAGTCAGGTGGCCAGTGCCATAGGTTTAGCGCCTTGAGATTGGGGGCTGAGTGTTTATGATTCTTGAAACAGGAACAGTAGTTGCGGTTGAGTCTGATGGGCTCTGGGTCGAGACAATTCAGAAGTCCGCCTGTGAAGTCTGTGTGGCTGAAAAAGGCTGCGGACAAAAGTTTCTCTCCAGGTTGGCGGGCAAGACAACCAGTATTCGGGTTTTGTTCAACAACCAACCACAACAAAAATTTTCTGTCGGTCAGTCGGTGACCATAGGTATTCCCGAAGACGTTATTGTACTGGCATCTCTGCTGGTCTATTTGTTACCAATTTTTGGTGCCGTGGCTGGTGCTGCTCTGATTGGCATAAATGCTGGTGGGGGCGACTTGCAGAGTATTGGCGGCGCTTTGGCTGGATTATTGTTGGGGGGATGGCTGGTTAGAATTCACAGTGAAAAATCACGCAATGATCTGCGCTATAACCCGATACTGGTAGACCAGTCTGCTGATACTGAAGCCGCAATTATTCAGGTTCGATGATCCCTATTGCTACTTCTAGTTACTCATTCCCGATTCGTGCCGACTTTTTAGCGCTTTATTTTTTACTACTCTTATTAGTGCCAGCAGGGTTAATTCACCCTTTTCATAAAAGAGATTATTAATATTTTTGGAGAAAATTCTGTGATTAAAAGATTTGCCGCAGTTACTTCGTTAGTTCTTATTCTGTTTACATCTCTGGCCGCCAATGCCCAGTTGCCGGACTTTACCGCACTGATTGAAGAGACTTCTCCAGCGGTGGTTAAGATTAATACTGTGCAAAAGGCGCGGAAAAGTGCGGCATCGCAAATATCCCCAGGCCAAATTCCAGAGATTTTCCGCGAATTATTTGAGCAGCGAGGCCGGCAGCAAGCGCCGCGACCTGCATTTTCCCTGGGGTCAGGTTTTGTTATATCCGATGACGGCTATATCCTCACCAATCATCATGTTGTCGATGGTGCAGATGAGATAGTGGTGCGTTTTTCAGATCGCCGCGAATTTACCGCCGATATAGTTGGCACAGATCGCCGTTCAGATTTAGCCCTATTAAAAATTGAAGCCACAGATCTACCGGTGCTCAAATTCGCTGAGCCCGACAAACTCAAAGTTGGTGCCTGGGTGTTAGCTATAGGCTCGCCATTTGGTCTTGATTACTCGGCCAGTGTCGGGATTGTCAGCGCCATTGGCCGCAGTATTCCCACCGATAAAGGTGAGAACTATGTGCCCTTTATCCAGACCGATGTGGCGATTAATCCAGGCAATTCCGGCGGACCTCTGTTTAACCTCGATGGCGAAGTGGTGGGTATCAACTCACAGATATACTCTCGCTCTGGTGGCTCCATAGGTCTCTCCTTTGCAATTCCTGCCAGTGTTGCGATCGGTGTGGTTGAGCAGTTAAAAGAAAACGGTGTGGTGCAGCGCGGCTGGCTCGGCGTGGTGATTCAGGATGTGGATAGAGACCTGGCTCGTTCTCTGGATCTGGATAAGCCTCAGGGTGCGTTGATCAATGCGGTTGAGCCGGATAGTCCCGCTGACAGGGGCGGCATTAAACCCGGAGATGTTATCGTACGCTTTAGCAATCAACCTATTATTGACTCTGGGGATTTACCCCACGTTGTCGGCATGCTTAAGCCGGGCAAAAAAGCGCCAGTTGTGCTGTATCGCAAAGGCAAACTGAAAAAACTCACTGTCGAGATCGGTGCCCTGAAGGGCGGTGATGAAGCTGTCGCCAGTCGCGGAGATGGCAGTGATCGCATCGGCCTGGTTGTCGAGGACTTAAGTGAGCGCGAATTGAGTTCACTGGGTATTCGCGGCGGTGTTGTCATTGAGCAGTTATCTGCAGACTCTGCGGCATCGGAATCAGGCTTACGGCGCGGCGATATTATTTTACAACTCGGTTACAGCCGTATTGATGATGTCGATGAATACGATCAGGTGGTTCGCGAGCTGCCAACCGATACCCCGGTTTTGATTCGCTTTTACCGACAGGGTCGGGCGATTTCCAGAACCATTATTATCAAGCCCTAGCTTTTGCCCTTTCAGTTTTCAGGCTGTACCGTTTTTAACCTTTAATCACCGCGTGTCTCTGTTAAAGAGGCGCGCGGTTGATAGCGAAAGAGTTATAAATAAGCTAAACTCCGCTCGCATTTTTTAATGGTAGTGAAAACACCTTGTCCGATCTCAGTCACATCAGAAACTTTTCTATTATTGCCCATATTGACCATGGCAAATCGACCATCGCAGACCGCTTTATTCAGGTTTGTGGAGGCCTGGCCGAGCGTGAAATGGCCGCTCAGGTTCTCGATTCCATGGATATTGAGCGCGAGCGCGGTATTACTATTAAAGCGCAGAGTGTTACCCTGCCGTACACGGCGAAAGATGGTAAAACCTACCAACTCAACTTTATCGACACACCGGGCCATGTGGATTTCTCCTACGAAGTCTCACGCTCACTGGCCGCCTGTGAGGGCGCGCTGCTGATCGTCGATGCAGCTCAGGGCGTCGAGGCGCAGTCGGTGGCGAACTGCTATACCGCTATCGCGCAGGGTCTGGAAGTGATTCCGGTGCTGAACAAGATGGATCTACCCCAGGCGGAGCCAGAAAAGGTTATCGCTGAAATTGAAGATATTATTGGTATTGAAGCCACTGATTCAGTGCGCTGCAGTGCTAAAACCGGTGAGGGGATCAACGAGATTCTCGAAGAGCTGGTTCTTAAAGTGCCACCACCTGAGGGTGATGTAGATGCCCCCTTACAGGCGTTAATTATTGATTCCTGGTTTGATAACTATCTCGGTGTTGTCTCTCTGGTGCGCGTTATGCAGGGCACGTTGACCAGCAAGAGCAAGATTGTTACCAAAACCATTGGCAAGCCCCATGTGGTCGACAGTGTTGGCGTATTTACACCCAAGCGCAAAGAGACCGGCATTCTCAGCGCCGGTGAAGTTGGCTTTATGGTCGCTGGCATCAAAGATATTTCTGGCGCTCCTGTAGGCGACACCATCACCAACCTGAGCACCTCTGAGGTTGACCCTCTACCCGGATTCCAGCGTGTAAAACCCCAGGTTTACGCGGGTATGTTCCCGGTGGACTCCGATGATTTTGAAGATTTCCGCGAAGCGCTGGCCAAACTGGCGGTCAATGATGCCTCGCTGTTTTTCGAGCCGGAAAGTTCCGACGCACTGGGCTTTGGTTTCCGCTGTGGCTTCCTCGGTATGCTGCATATGGAAATTATTCAGGAGCGTCTCGAGCGTGAGTACGATCTCAACCTGATTACTACCGCGCCTACCGTAGTCTATGAAATTCTCAACACCTCCGGTGACCTGCTGCATATATCCAACCCCTCGGCGCTGCCTGATCCCGCCCATATTGAAGAGATGCGCGAGCCGATCTGTGAAGCCAATATCCTGGTTCCCAAAGACTATGTTGGCAATGTGATCGCCCTCTGTGTTGAAAAGCGCGGAATCCAAAAAGATATGCAGTTTGTCGGTGGGCAGGTAGCGATAAGCTATGAACTGCCGATGAGTGAAGTGGTGATGGACTTTTTTGATCGACTAAAATCGGTCAGCCGTGGGTTTGCCTCGCTGGACTACAGCTTTGTGCGTTTTCAGGCCTCTACTCTGGTTAGGCTGGATGTATTGATCAACGGTGACCGAGTGGATGCATTGGCAGCCATTATTCACCGCGATACCTCCCAGCAGAAAGGCCGGGTTCTGGCTGATAAGATGAAAGAGTTAATTCCCCGACAGATGTTTGATGTGGCTATTCAGGCCGCCATTGGTGGATCTGTGGTTGCCAGGACGACAGTTAAGGCGTTGCGCAAGAATGTTACTGCCAAATGTTACGGTGGTGATGTTAGCCGTAAGAAGAAACTACTAGAAAAACAAAAAGCCGGTAAGAAGCGCATGAAGCAGGTGGGCAATGTAGAAATTCCCCAAGATGCATTTTTAGCGGTACTGAAAAGTTAATTGGCCGGCAGGTCTTTAATAGAAAAGGAGACTGATCCACATGGATCTTAATTTCGAGCTTATATTGACCGTGATTTTTCTGGTAGCCGCTGTTTTCTGGCTGCTCAATAAGTTTATGGTCAAGCAGGCTGAAGGGCCTATCGAATTTATGGGATCAATGGCGCCGGTGCTGGGTTTAGTCCTGGTGTTGCGCTCCTTTGTTGTCGAGCCGTTCCAGATTCCATCCTCCTCCATGGTACCAACCCTGAAAGTCGGCGACTTTATCCTGGTCAACAAATGGACTTACGGTATTCGCCTGCCGGTTATACGCAATAAAATTATTGAGATGAACTCTCCAGAGCGCGGCGATGTGATGGTGTTTTTCCCGCCCCATGAAGAACGTTACTTTATCAAGCGCGTTGTTGGTCTGCCCGGGGATGAAATTCATGTGTTGAATGGTGTGCTGTACATCAATGGTGACAAGATGACCCAGAAAGTTCTTGCAGGCGAGCAAGCAGCACCCCGTTCAGTAGTGATGACTGAAGACCTGACCGGTGTCGAACACGCCATGCAAAAGCGCCTTTCGCCAACCCGCTTAAGCCAAAACTTTACCGCCGTAGTGCCCGAGGGGCATTATTTTATGATGGGCGATAACCGCGATAACTCAAGCGACAGCCGAGTTTGGGGGCCTGTCCCCGAAGATCGAATTGTCGGCAGGGCATTTGCCCGATGGATGTTCTGGGATAAATTCCTCTCCCTGCCCAGCTTTGAACGGGCCGGTAAAATCCAGTAAGCTGAGCTGTCAGTAACAGTTTTAAAATATCTCAGGGAGCGTGATATGGGTATTAATAGTCAGAAGGGTATGACTACAACATCAGCGCTATTTACGCTGTTTATTTTTGGATTTATTTTAACGATCGCTTTTAGACTTGGTCCCCATTATCTGGACAACAGAATTATCCAGAGTGCAATTGACCAGGTTGGCCAGTCTGATATCAATGGTAAGTCAAATTCACAGATACGCAGAAAGATTGCCGATTTTTTTACCATTAACAATATTCGCGACGTAGATGTAAGAAAAGTCGTTATAGCTCGGGGAGATAGCGGAACCCGAATAAGTCTGGACTACGAAAAACGAATCGAAATGTTTGGCAATATCGATGTAGTGCTTAAATTTAGCAATAAGCATGAGAGCGCCGAACAAAATTATTAACCTGAGGATCAACCGTGGCGAGTAATGCCCAGCAACTCCAGGATCGCTTGCAGTATCAGTTTAGCGACCAAACTCTTTTAACGCTGGCACTCTCTCACCGGAGCTGCGGCAGTAAAAATAACGAACGCCTCGAATTTCTTGGCGATGCAGTGCTCGGGCTCACCGTATCCAACTTTCTATTTCAGCGCTTCCCAGAGGCCCGTGAGGGCGATCTCAGTCGTATACGTTCACAGATAGTGCGCGCCGAATCCCTTGCCGAGGTCGCTCGATCACTCGATCTGGGTTCCGAGTTACTCCTCGGGCAAGGCGAGATGAAAAGCGGTGGTCATCGCCGCGATTCAATCCTTGGCGATACCGTTGAAGCACTAATTGGCGCCATCTATTTAGATAAGGGTATGGCGGCGGCCGAACAAGCGGTAGTTAATTGGTTTGCCGAACTGTTAAATTCCGTGACTCTGGATACACCGGTCAAAGATGCCAAGACAGCTTTGCAGGAATGGCTGCAGGGCAGAGGCAAGCCGTTGCCTGAATATCTGGTTGTAAAAACTCAGGGAGAGGATCACAGTCGCCTGTTCACCATCAGCTGCAAAATTGCCGATGTAGAAAGCGCCGCCGAAGCCACTGCCAGCAGTCGTCGCAAGGCAGAGCAGCTGGTCGCAGAACAATTATTAAAACAGCTCGAATTAAAAAAACTGGAGAATAAGTAGTGACAGATGCGCCAACCCGCTGCGGCTATGTAGCC
>JABBBF010000171.1 GCA_018607545.1 SAR92 clade bacterium
TAATATCGAGGCGGCTCATCGTCTTCCCAATGTTCCCGAGGGGCATAAATGTGCTCGTCTACATGGCCATTCTTTTATGGTGTCTATTCATGTCGAGGGGCCGATTGGCGATACCAGTGGCTGGGTGATCGACTTTGGCGATATCAAGAAGGCTTTTGCACCTATCTACGAACAGCTGGATCATCATTACCTGAACGATATTGAAGGCCTGGAGAATCCAACCAGCGAGAACCTGGCGATCTGGATTTGGGCCAAGCTAAAGCCGCAGTTGCCTCTGCTGAGCTGTATTACTATCAAAGAGACCTGTACTAGTGGCTGTGTCTATCGCGGCGACTAACTCTGCTTGCGACTAACGTTGGCTTCAACCAGTAACAGCACAAGCATCATCGCAATCGGCAGCAGGCAGATCAGCAACATTTGCTGCCAGTTAATCAAACCCAGCGCCCATCCTGCGGACAGTGAGGCTAAAGCCTGAAAGGTAAACACGGTAAGGTCATTGATAGCCTGGCCTTTAAACTTATCTCGCTCTTCATAGGTTCTCGGCAGTAATGCAGTTCCCGAAACAAACAGAAAATTCCAGCCGACGCCAAGTAGCACCAGCTGCATCCAGAAGCCTTTGACACTGATATCGAAATAGCCGATGGCAATTGTCGCGCAATAACATGCCAGTCCCGCCACCATCATGCCTCTAATGCCGAGTTTCTTGAACAGCAGGGGGGCAATCAACGATGGCAGGAACATCGCTGCAATATGGCTCTGAATAACCCATTTGGTATCAACCAGTGAGTGACCATAAGTATGGTGCATGCTGATCGGGGTGCCGGTCATCACAAACGACATCACCACAAAGGCCACTGCGCCACTGCTCAGGGCTAATATAAATGTTGGATTGCGGACTATGTCGAGACTTGAGCGGGCTGTGGTGGCTTGTTGCTTTATGACTGTGGCCGTTGGTTTATAGAAGGTTAGTACGCCAGCGGCCAGTATCACCGTTGCTGCGGCCAGCCAGTAGGAGCCCTGGTAATCTACTGCGGTTAAATGGGCGCCAGCAACGGCCAGCTCAGGGCCGATAATAGCGGCGAGAATGCCGCCGCACATCATTAGTGATGCTGCGGTTGGGCCATGTTCAGGAGCTACAGATTCCATCGCGGCAAAGCGGGTCTGCTGCAGTGCGGCATTGGTTGAACCTAGTAGTACTGCGGCAATACAAAACAGTGTAAAACTCTGTTGCTCGAGGGCGGCGCTAGCCAGCCAGCAGGCAAAAATTCCCAGGGCCATAAATGCCAGGAAAGCGTACTTGCGACCCAGCAGTTGCATACAGCCGGTGGCAGGCAAAATGCTTGCTGCGGTGCCAATTACTGTCAGGGCTATGGGTAGGGTAGCCCACTTTGCGGCGGGTGCGAGTTCGGCTCCGACCAGACTGCCGACCAGTATCATCAGGGTCATAATGGAGGCGGCCAGTGCATTGCTCAGGTTCAGTACCCAGACATTGGCAAAACCGGGGGTCGATAATATTTTCAAATGGTTGCTCGCTCAATGATTCTGGTCACTGGGGTGTTTGGCTGATTTTGCGTTATTTTGTATTAGAAACACTGATTTATACATCTTCATTCAGGTGGCTGTTTTAAATGGGCATTTTTTATAGCTGCGCTAACAAACAACTACAACTATAGTCTATATATGGAAGTTTAATTATCAGTCGGTGAAATACTTAAAATCAATTAGTGGAACAGGTTTTTGTAGGCTACTTTTAGTTAGGTTCAAGTAGTCAGGTTCAAGTAGTCAGATTCAAGTAGTTTGGTTCTAATCTTATTTGGAAAGCTGTCTGCTCGATAGGTCAGATAACCTCTTACTCATGGAAAAAGGGCAAAATAATTATGGATAATCATGGTCAGCCAACAATCACAGAAATTGTCTTCGCAGCGGTACTGGATAATCACGCAGTCAAAAAAGCCGGCATGGATACAGAGCTCGATGCTTCAATGTTGCTGGATGATCTTAAAATTGATTCGCTTGAGAAACTCTCCCTGGCCATGGATTTCGAGGATCAGTTTTCAATTGAAATTACCGATGAAGAGATTGAGAAGTTTTTAACAGTTGGCGATTTTATTATCTATCTTGAAGATACTGTTGCCGAGTCAGCACATGATTCAGCGGAGCCAACTGATAAAGAGCTCAGCGAGCAGCCAGTGGATCTCGACGAGGATTTGATATCCGATGATCTGGTAGCTGATCCAGTGGCTGGCAATTAGGCCGAAAAAAATCCCATCTGGATGCTGAGTCCTAGCGTTCATTAGTGCCAGAGTGCCTGAGGGGCGCTAACTACTGTATACTGCCGCGGCGAATTAAGGCCCGAAGACCCCTGATGATTCAGGTATTCAACAATTTTAAGCGGTTTACAGCATGGTAGAAGTTGGCAAGTTCAATAAATTAGAGATCGTTAAAGAAGTAGACTTTGGTGTCTATCTGGATGGCGATGATCTCGGCGAGATTCTCTTGCCGGCGCGCTATGTCCCGGAAGATTGCGAGATTGGCGACTGGATAAAGGTATTTCTCTACTTTGATTCAGAAGACCTGTTAATCGCCACCACGGAAACCCCCAAGATTGAAGTGGGTCGCTGCGAGATGCTTAAAGTTTTGGATATCAACAATGCCGGTGCCTTTATGGATTGGGGGCTGCCAAAAGATCTGCTGGTTCCCTACAGTGAGCAACACAAGCCTATGGAAGAGGGCTATTCCTATGTGGTCTATGTCTTCCACGATGAGGACAGTGACCGTATTGCCGCATCGACCAGATTGCAGGATCATCTCGAAGAGGAGTCTGTGTGGCTCAAGCCGCGTCAGGCGGTGGATCTATTGATTGCCGGTCGCACCGACCTCGGTTACAAGGCGGTGATCAATGATAAGTACCTGGGCTTGATCTTTCGCGGCGATGCTTTCAGGCCATTAAAAATTGGTGAGCGGTTGCCCGGTTTTATCAAGGCTATTCGCAGTGACGGGAAAATCGATCTGCTGATCAGTCAGGCGACACTGCAGGGTGATCACGATTTGGGTGAGCAGATTATTCAGCATCTGCAGACTTCTGGAGGCCAGATAAGCCTTACCGATAAGAGCGCTCCGGAAGAGATTTACGCTGTATTTAAAGTCTCAAAGAAAAAATATAAGCAGGCGTTGGGGACTCTGTATAAGGGTAAACGCGTTGTGCTTAAACCCGGTGTTGTCGAGCTGGTTTAACCAGCTCATTTTAACCAGCTCATTTTAACCAGCTAAGAAAACCACCGTCTTATTGCCGTCGAGAAAAACCCGGCGCTCGATATGGTAGGTAATCGCCTTTGCCAGTGCCATACATTCATTGTCACGTCCCACGCGCACCAGGTGCTCCGGCTTGTAGTTGTGATCAACGCGGGTCAGCACCTGCTCGATAATCGGTCCCTCATCCAAATCTGACGTCACATAATGCGCGGTGGCACCGATCAGTTTTACACCGCGATCATAGGCCTGGTGGTAGGGCTTGGCGCCTTTAAAACCGGGTAAGAAAGAGTGGTGAATATTGATGCAGCGGCCCGACAGCTGTTGGGTCAGGTTGTCAGAGAGGATCTGCATATAGCGCGCCAGCACTACCAGCTCGGTGCCGGTTTCGTCGACAATTTCTATTAAACGCTGTTCCTGCTGGGGCTTGGTATCTGCGGTGACCGGCAGGTGAATAAAGCGCACACCCTCACGCTCGACCATCGGCCGCAGTTCCAGATGGTTTGATACCACTGCGGTGATTTCCATATTGAACTCACCCTTGCGACGACGGTAGAGAATATCGTCCAGGCAGTGGTCGTATTTGGAAACCATAATCAGTGTTTTTACCGGCACCTTTGGGTTGTGGATTTTCCATTCCATGGCAAAGGCTTCGGAGACCTGGCTAAAGCCGGTTTTAATTTCTTCAATGGACGGTGAATTTTCTTGCGGGCGGAATACTGCGCGCATAAAAAATTTGTCGGTCGATTCATCATCAAATTGCTCAAGGGCACAGATATAGCAGTCTCTATCGGCCAGAAAGCCAGTGACTGCAGCGACAACACCACTCCCGGCACGGCAGGTTCCGGTGAATATATAATTGTTTGCCTCTTCTGGCATTGTGGTCATGGTTAGCGCCCGAGAAATAGATTTAGCCGCTGATTATAGGGGCGAGAGCGCAAAGATAAAACAGCTGTCTGTGTTTTAAGACTGCGCAATTAGCCATGAATAATAGAGAGAATGCTGTAAACTTAGCAAAAAATAACTTTCGCCAAAACCTATGCCGATAAATCGACTACTTATTCTTGCCCTTATTTTCAGCCTGTCTGGCTGTGCGACATACAAGCCAAGCCAGGTTGAAGATGTCTGCAAAATATTTCATGGCGAAACCGATTGGTACAAAGCTGCGCGCAAGGCCAACAAGCGCTGGGGTACGCCCATAGGCTTGATGATGGCGATTATTCGGCAGGAGTCGAGCTTCAGGGCAGATGTGCGCCCGGATCGACCGAAATTTCTGTTTATCCCACTGCCGCGAAGATCTTCTGCCTACGGCTACGCCCAGGCGCAAAACCCGGCCTGGAATGACTATCGTCGCGACACTGGCAACTGGAGTCACGACCGCGATGAGTTTTCCGATGCGATAAATTTTGTCGGTTGGTATACGGATAAGAGCCATAAAAACCTCGGTATATCCAAATGGGACCCCTATAAGCAGTACCTGGCCTACCACGAGGGCTGGGGTGGTTTTAAACGAGGCACCTACAAGAAGAAAGACTTTTTGCCCGGTGTTGCCGCCAAGGTAAAAAGGCAGACTGAAACCTACAATGCGCAGTTACAGAAATGCGGCAAAAGTCTCGATAGGGCGGTAAGGGGTTGGTGGCCGTTCTAGGAATGTTACTTTTAGTACAAGCACTGGTGACATAGCAATCGGTCTTTCAGTTTTTGAATAGCTGCCTAATTATAAAAACTGTCTATTTATAAAAATAATAAAAAAAGTGCAGAGTAAAGCCTATGAACCACTTTGATGTAGTCATAATCGGCGCTGGATTATCCGGTATAGGTGCGGCCTGTCACCTGTGCCGCAACCAGCCAAATAAAACCTTCAGTATTCTCGAAAGTCGCGGTGCTATGGGTGGCACCTGGGATCTATTTCGCTACCCGGGAATTCGCTCCGATTCGGATATGCACACATTGGGTTACAGCTTTAAACCCTGGCGTGATAAAAAAGCCATTGCCGATGGCACTGCTATTCGTGAGTATATCCGTGAGACCGCAGCCGAAAACGGCATAGATAAGCATATTCAATACCAGTGCCGGGTGATTGCGGCGGCATGGGACAGTCCCATGGCAAAGTGGACTTTAACTGTTGAGCGGGCGGCAGGAGATAATAAGACTGTTCATGAAAAACTGACCTGCAACTTTATCTACAGCTGCACCGGCTACTTCCGCTATGACAAAGGGTACACACCTGACTTTCCCGGAGCAGAGGAGTTTAAGGGGCAACTGATTCATCCTCAGCAGTGGCCAGAGAATCTGGATTACAGCGGCAAGCGGGTGGTGATTATTGGCAGTGGGGCAACGGCCATTACCCTGGTGCCCTCTATGGCTAAAACCGCCGGCCATGTGACCATGCTGCAGCGTTCACCGACCTATGTGATCTCGCGCCCGGAAATAGATAGGCTGAGCCGGGCACTGGGGAAAATACTCCCGGAAAAGCTCGCCTACGGTTTAACCCGCTGGAAAAATGTCAGCCTGCAGGCGCTGATGTTTCAGATGAGTCGGCGCTTTCCCAAACTGGTGAAAAGGCTGCTGCGCAAATCGGCGCGTTACTGGCTCGGCGATGATTTTGATATAGATACCCATTTCAATCCCCGCTATAACCCCTGGGATCAACGTCTCTGCCTGGTGCCCAATGGCGATCTGTTTCGCTCCCTGCGCAAGGGCACCTCGACTATAGTCACCGATCATATAGAGCGCTTTACCGAGGATGGCATTCAGTTAAAGTCGGGCGATTTTCTCGAAGCGGATATTGTTGTTAGCGCCACCGGTCTGGAGTTGTTGGTGCTGGGCGGTATGCAGCTGTCGGTGGATTCTAAGCCAGTGGTGATTCCTGATACTGTGGGTTACAAGGGGATGATGTTTAGCGATGTGCCGAACTTTGCTCTTGCCGCTGGCTATACCAATGCCTCCTGGACATTGAAGTGCGACCTGACCAGCGAGTATGTCTGCCGCCTGCTGAGCTATATGGACAGGCACAATTACCAATACTGTGTGGCGAAAATTAATGATCCCCGAATGCAGCGCATTCCTTTTCTGGATCTGGCTTCGGGCTATGTGGATCGCGCCATAGATCAATTTCCCAAGCAGGGCAGCAAAGCCCCATGGCGCCTCCATCAGAATTATCTGCTGGATATTTTAAACCTGCGTGCGGGTTCAGTAGACGACAGGGCGATGAAGTTTTATCGTTTGTAAACTGGGTTGCCCGGGCAGCGATTACATCATCATATCGCGAGTGGCATTGAGCAGGTCGGGATACTTCTCTCCCAGTCTGGCGGTCCAGTAGACAAACCAGTACTCGATCTTCTGTAGAAACGACATCTCAACCATGGATGGCAGGCGCTGTTGCTTGTCATCTAAAAAGCTATGTATGGCTTCCACATCTGCAAGATCCAGAGTCTCGTAAAAACCAATCATACCTTTGTGTGCATAGGCGCCGCCGAGGACAATACCGGCAAAGTCACCGTGGGTCTGTTCGCTCATATAGCGCAGATCCGGAACTACATAGTTACTTTTTGCACTGATGCCATGGCAGGAGGCGCAGTTCTGACCGTACAAAACCTCTCCCTTTTTAATTATCTCGGGGTCGCTGTTAGCCTTGTGGCCAAGGGCCATGATAGTTGCGAGATCGGAGTCTTGGTTCCCTTGAGTGGAATCTTTCAGCACCCGGGTTTGATTAAAATCGCCGCGCTTGAAGACAAGTAATTTATTTTGGTTAACTTTATTGCGCTTTAACTCTTCACCCACCGTCAACATTACCGTGCCACCACTGCCCTGGGCGACAGCAATATACTGCTCGCCATCCAGTTCGTAGCTGATCGGGCCGGCGAGAATGGCGCTATCAGACTGGTATTGCCAGAGGGGATTGCCATCTTCAGCATCGTAGGCGGCAAAGCTGCCATCCCAAGTGCCCTGAAATACCAGATTCCCAGCGGTACTTAAAATGCCGCCATTGGAGGGTTTGTCGTGACGTACCTGCCAGGCGCGCTGTTTCTTAACTGGATCCCAGGCGACAAGTTCGCCATAGACCAGTGCGTCCATTGAGGCCTTGGCGGCTACCCAGCTCTTGGGGTCGCGGCTCTCGTTAAGGTCTAGACCTGTATTCCAGCGATCGACTCTGTAGACCACGGAATCCTGAGCGCTAAAGTAGCCGGGAATATTCTGCACCGGAATATACATCAGGCCGGTTTTGCTGCTGAATGACATTGGCTGCCAGTTATGGGCACCATAGGGGGAGGGCCAGATATAGGTGGAACCGAAGTTTTGATAGTCGGCGTACTTGGTTTCAACCGGTCGGCCAGTAGTCATATCCACATGGCTGGCCCAGGTGATATGGGTAAACAGGTCGGCGGAGAGCAGTTCTCCAGTCACGCGATCGAGAACATAGAAGAAGCCGTTTTTGGGAGCCTGCATGATCACCGAGCGCTGCGTACCCTCAATTTCAAGTTCAGCCAATACCAGCTGCTGGGTGGCGGTGTAGTCCCAGTTATCTTTTGGCGTAACCTGGTAGTGCCAGACATAGTCGCCGCTGCCAGCTTTAAGAGCCACTATAGAGCTCAGATAGAGGTTGTCGCCGCCGCCGGGACTGCGCAATTCACGATTCCAGGGGGAGCCATTGCCTGTGCCTATATAGACTAAATCCAGTTCGGGATCGTAGACCAGGGAGTCCCAGGCGGTGCCACCGCCGCCGCCATTTTGATACCAGTAGTCGCCACTCCAGGTTTCCAATGCCGCTTCCAGAGCAGGGTTTTCCTGGGGCATATTGGGATCACCGGGCACCGTGTAGAAGCGCCAGACCTGCTCGCCGCTGGCAACATCGTAGGCGCTGACAAAGCCGCGCACACCCAGCTCGGCGCCGCCATTGCCAATGATAACCAGAGCTTTTTCGACCCCATTAACAACTCGCGGCACCACGCGAGGTGCGCCGGTGATGCTGTAATTGCCATCTGTAGGGGTGGTTTGAACTGACCATTTTTCGCTGCCGGTGGCGGCGTCCAGTGCAATTAAACGACCGTCGAGGGCACCAAAGAACAGTTGTAGCTGGTTATTGCTATCTCCCTGCCAGAGGGCAACGCCGCGATTAACGGGTCCGCAACAGGTTTTCGCCAGATGGGACTTGGGGACTTTGGCATCATAGTGCCAGAGCTGCTTTCCAGTCCGTGCATCCAAAGCATGAACATGGCTCCACCCGGTACTGATATAGATAATGCCGTTATGAACCAGGGGCGTGGCTTCCATTCCGCGAGCGGTTGAAAATTTAAATGACCAGGCAAGGTCGAGTTGATTGACAGTATCGCGATTAATTTCTGTTAGGGGGCTAAAGCGCTGTTCCTGATAGTCCCGCCCATAACTTAGCCACTCGCTTTGAGGATTGGCGATAGTTTGCTGGTTAACGCTCGCCTGTGCAGGCAATAGGATGCTGACAAGAGTGATAAGAAGGCTGTATCTGAGAAAAGTCATCGGCATGGAATTTTCCTCTGTACTATTTAATTTATTTTATTTGATTAACGGGTTATCTGGCGATTAGGGCTTCAAGCATCTCGACAACAATTTCAATGCTTTCCGCTTTTCCCAGGCCCTGAATATTGCGCAGGCGCTGCCACATTTCAAAGGAGGCAATACTGTCAATGGCCTGGCGCTTACTTTCCGAAAGGCTCACCAACTCGGGCAACCATTCGTCGAGATCTCTGCGCAACTGATGCTGATAGTCGAGATAGCTTTTTTGTAAAACCTCTGAGTTCCAGCGCCGTGCAGCGCCGGACAGCATGATATTGCTTATGGTCTCATAGGCGTCGGCATGACATTCGCTGGCGTGGAGTATGCGCTCTTGCAAGGTGCCGCTGCGATCACCACCGATAAACAGGCTGCGGTATTCCCTGTGACAGAGTTCGCTGGCGGTTTCAAAAATACTCTCCATATCTTCAAAATGCCTGAATACAGATCGAATACCTACATTGGCATGGTCGGCCACCTGTTGCGCGGTGGGAACAAGATTGCCCTGTTTAATCAGTTCCAGCATGGATTCGATAATCAGCTGGTGGCTGCGATCACTGCGCAGCCGGCGACCATCGGGTTTGCTGATGCTGTTATCTGTCTGTGGCATTCGCTTGAGCTTCTCTGTGGGCCAATCTTAATGCTTGCAGAGTTACATGTTGGCAGGCATGGTGTCAATAGTCGTGGTGCTGGCTAATCTTTCATAGAGAGGTTTGTGTTAACAGGTGAAAAATATATCTAAGCAGTTTAAGGAGCAGGGCGGTGCTGCAACGATGGATCCCAATCCACTTCGTCGCTGGCTCTCCTCGACCATTATCCGTCATATGCTCAGCCCTGAACGGCTGCTGAAGCGGCGTGGTAAATTTGAAGAGCAGCGCCGCAAAAGAGCTGCACGCCACAGAGTCGAGTATTTTCATCAGATAGATGACAGCTATAGCCATCTCGCCGCGCAACTGCTTAAGCCGCTTCTTGAGCGCTATGATATTGAGCTGGTCTGTCACCTGGTCAGTGGCCCAACAGGAAAAAATGCTGCCGAGCCACAACTGCTGGCTGTGCAGGCACCTTATGATGCTTCCTGTATTGCCCCTCACTACGGATTGTCTTTTCCTCAGCTGCAATCCTCAATAGACAACTTACTAACAGACAGTTCTTTAGTTGAACTGGCCTCGGCCATTCTTGCCGCTCAGGACGCCAATGGATTTATTCACTGCGCGGCTGGAGTGGGAGAAGCGCTATGGAATGGCGATAAGTCTGTGCTCGAGTCTCTGGCAGCAGAATATGGTTGCGCCTCTGCAGAAGATGTTGCGTTATGCCTAAAGGCCGGAAATGCCCGTCGTGCCAAACTTGGTCACTACGCTGGGGCGATGTTTTATTACGCTGGTGAGTGGTACTGGGGTGTTGATCGTCTTCACTACCTTGAAACGCGCCTGCAACAGTTGGGTGCAGAGTGCAGGCCGCAGAAAACCCTGTTGGCGCCCCGTCCTGATATTGCCAGCGGCCCATTAAAAGATAATGGCACTCTGCGACTAGAGGTCTATGTCTCCCTGCGCAGCCCCTATACAGCAATTAGCTTTGACCTTGCGCGGAAGTTGGCTAGAGAGACGGGTGTTGAACTGGTAGTTTGTCCGGTTCTGCCCATGGTGATGCGCGGTGTGCCGGTTACCAGAGAAAAGGGTTTGTATATCTTTGCCGATGCCGCTCGGGAGGCGCTTGAGGCCGATGTTGCCTTTGGCCAGTTTTACGATCCTGTGGGCGAGCCGGCCAGACGTTGTTACTCCCTTTATCCCTGGGCCTGCGAGCAGGGTAAGGGCGCAGAACTTATCTCCAGCTTTCTCAGTTGTGCTTTTGCCGAGGGGGTTAATACCAACAGTGATAAGGGGCTTAAAAAGGTCGTGGAAAAGGCTGGTCTGGATTGGCTGCAGGCGCATAATATTTTGGGTCAGTCGGGCTGGCAGGCTATACTCGAAGCCAATCGACAGACAATGTACGATGCGGGTCTCTGGGGTGTTCCCAGTTTTCGGCTTTTGGATATAAGCACAGATAAGGTTGGCGAGCAGATTGCAGCGCTCTGGGGGCAAGACAGACTATGGCTGATCGCCCGGCAGATACAGTCTAGATTAGCCTTAAATAGTGAGGAAAACACTGGAGAAAATAATAGGGGGTGACTATGAATAAAACAAAGGATAGAGAATACACAACGTTTAAAAGCTTTTACCCTTTTTACCTGAGTCAGCACTCAAATCCGATCTCTCGAAAGTTGCACTATCTGGGCACCAGTCTGGTGATCGCATTATTGATTGCGGTTTTGGTCAAGGGTCAGTGGCAGGGGCTTTTACTAGTGCCTGTATTGGGTTATTTGTTTGCCTGGGTTGGGCATTTTTTCTTTGAGAAAAACAAACCTGCGACTTTTACTTACCCGCTCTACAGTTTGCGGGCTGATTTTTTGATGTTATTTGAGGCGCTGACTGGAAGGCTGGATCACTCTCAGTTTTTCGACTCAGAATAAAGCAACCTGTCAATTATATAACCGCAGAACAGTAGCTCTTGCTTTTACTGCATTAAATTTTTTGAGAAAACTATGGCCGATTACGATCTTTTTAATGGTGATGCCGACGGTATCTGTGCTCTTTTACAGTTGCGATTTGCCGAGCCGCGAGAGGATGTCGAACTGATTACTGGTGTAAAGCGCGATATCAATCTGCTGAAACGGGTGGATGCTAAAGCCGGTGATCGGATTACTGTATTAGACGTTTCCATGGATAAAAATCATGATGATCTGATCCGTGTTCTGGATGCCGGGGCGCAAGTGTTTTACGTCGATCACCATTTTCCCGGCAAGGTTCCCGCGTCCTCAGCGCTAAAATCAATGATTAATGAGGCGCCCAATGTCTGTACCAGTCTTCTGATCAATCACTATTTGCGCGGCGCCTATCGAGAGTGGGCCGTGGTGGGAACCTTTGGTGATAATCTCAAGCATTCCGCTGAAAGTCTAATGAAGAATTTACAGTTTTCAGAACAGCAGGCGACCCTGCTTGAAAATCTGGGAATCTATATTAACTACAATGGCTATGGTTCAGATATCAATGAGTTGCACTTTAAGCCGGATGAGCTCTACCAGCTCTTGTGTCGCTACCAAAGTCCCTTTGATTTTGTCACTGACAATGCCGAGCAAT
Organism: SAR92 clade bacterium; assembly: GCA_018607545.1. The sequence continues at coordinate 11,952 of JABBBF010000171.1, forward strand.
TTAACAGGCTCGAATCAGGCTATCATCAGGATCTGACTTCAGCCCAGTCTACAGTGCCGCTAAAGTCGACAGATTCTGCTGCGGTATTTGTCCTGCCCGATGCCAGTTGGGCGCGTCGCGTCAGCGGTGTCTACAGCAATAATCTGGCTAACGAAAATCCCCATCGCGCCCATGCGGTGTTAACTGAAAAGGCCAATGGCAACTACCTGGTCAGTGTTAGAGCACCACTCAATAATAAGAGAGGTGCTGCAGCACTCTGTATGCAGTTCCCAACTGGTGGTGGTCGCGAGGCTGCTGCTGGTATCAATGATTTGCCGGTGGGGATGCTGAGTAAGTTTATCGATAAATTTGAGCAGTCATTTCGCGACCTATAATAAGGTCTCTAATGACAACTATAAGGAGTTAGTTTTGTTCAGTTCCCGTCCGTTTTCAATTTTAGGGTTACAGCAGATCGCCGTTGGTGGCACCAACAAACAGAAGCTGCGCAGTTTTTGGGTCGACCTGCTGGGTCTTACCTACAGAGATAGCTTTGTTAGCGAGGCTGAAAATGTCGATGAAGATATTTGTCAGCTGGGTTGCGGAGCCACTGCTATTGAAGTGGATTTAATGCAGCCTCTGGACCCTGAAAAGCGTCCGCGAGTAGATAGTCCAGCCCTTAATCATGTGGGTCTGTGGGTGGATGATTTGGTGGCTGCGGTTGATTGGCTGTCAGGGCAGGGCCTGCGTTTTACGCCGGGTGGTATTCGCAAAGGCGCTGCGGGGCACGATGTCTGTTTTATTCACCCTGTGGGCAACGATGAGTTTCCACTCTCTGCTGAGGGCGTCTTGGTGGAATTAGTGCAGGCGCCGCAGTCGGTGATTGATGCCTATAAGGTTTTGGCTGAAGCCTCAGTTTCTAGTTAAGCAGCTTCCTTTTTCGGTCTGACCAGTCGCCCAAATAAAATACCCACTTCAAATAGCAGCCACATCGGAATCGCCAACAGCGTTTGTGAGAGGATATCTGGCGGGGTCAGTAACATACCAAAGATAAAGCAGAAGACAAAAACATAGGGGCGTTTCTTGGCCAGGTTATCTGGATCGACCGCGCCCATCCACGAGAGGATAACCACGGCTATAGGAATCTCGAAGCTGATCCCAAAGGCAAAAAACAGCTTGAGTACAAAATCCAGATAGCTGCGGATATCGGTCATTATGGCAATGCCTTCGGGACCGACGCTGGTAAAAAACATAAATACCAGAGGGAACACCACGTAGTAGGCGAAGGCCATGCCGGCGTAAAACAGAAAGACGCTGGACATAAACAGCGGCACAACAATTTTCTTTTCGCGCTGGTAGAGTCCCGGCGCCACAAAAGCCCAGACCTGATACAAAATATAGGGCATGGCGGCGAACATGGATAACACTAGGGTGAGTTTAAACGGTGTTAAAAATGGCGAGGCGACATCGGTGGCGATCATGGTTGATGATTCGGGCAGATACTGGCGCAAGGGCTCTGAGACATAGAGGTAGAGCTGGTTGCTGAATGAGAACAGGCCGATAAAGATAATGGCTACGGAGGCGACTGCGCGCAGCACACGGTTCCTGAATTCAATCAGGTGGGCCATAAAGGGTTGGCTGTCGAGTTTTTCTTCAGTCATTGGGTTTGGGTTCTTTATCGGCTAAGGGTTCTTCATTAAGAGATGCTGAGGGCTCTTTATTAGGGGAGGCTGAGGGCTCTTTATTACGAGACGCTGAGGGCTCTTTATTACGAGACGCTGAGGGCTCTACCTCACAAAAAGCC
>JABBBF010000079.1 GCA_018607545.1 SAR92 clade bacterium
GCCCAACTCCGATTTTATATCGCTATTGAACCTATGGCGTCATTTTGAAGAGCAGCGCCAGCAATTATCCGGCAATCAATACAGTCGATACTGCAAAGCCAACTATGTCTCCTACCTGCGTATGCGCGAGTGGCGCGATCTGCACCATCAGGTACACGGTGCCTGTCGGGCATTAAAGCTCACAGGTAGCTGCAAGCCTGCCGAGGCCGATAATATTCACCGCTCACTGCTCTCCGGCTTATTGGGACAAGTGGGAATCCTGCAGGAAAAATGGGAGTTTCTTGGCACCCGCAATCGCAAATTTTTTATCTTCCCCGGTTCTGGTCTGAGCAAAAAACCACCCAAGTGGGTCATGGCCGGCTCGCTGATGGAAACCAGCAAGCAGTTCGCCCTGACTGTGGCGAAAATTGACTCCGACTGGCTCGAGCCATTGGCCGCCCACCTGGTGAAGAAAACTTATAGCGAACCCTTTTACAGTATTAAAACTGGTCAGGTGATGGCCAGCGAGCGGCAGACCTTATTTGGCCTGAGCATTGTTGAAAACAAACGCCGGGTCTACGGGCAGGTCAATCCGGATGAGGCGCGGAAAATTTTTATTCAGCAGGCGCTGGTGGAAGAGGGCTATCGCGGCAAGGGTAAATTTCACAGTGAAAATCAAAAGCTGGTCGAAGAACTGCAAGCCCTAGAAGATCGCTTTCGCCGTCGTGACCTATTGGTAGAGCAGCAGGTAATCTTTGAATTCTACAACGAGCGAATCCCCAACGGTATCTACAACCTGCCGCTATTTGAAAAATGGCGCAAAGAGGCCGAGGCCAGCGAGCCAAAATTATTAGTGCTTGAAAAAGACTATCTGCTGCTGCGGGGCCTCTCTCAGGAAGAGCAGACCCAGTTTCCCGAAACCATCAGCTGTCAGGGCATCAGTTATAACCTGCGCTACCATTTTGAACCCAATCATATTGAAGATGGTGTTAGCGCCGTGGTGCCGTTGCCGCTGCTGCATCAGCTGCCGAGATACTTCTTTGAATGGTTAGTGCCGGGTATGTTGCGCGACAAATGTATTGCGCTGTTGAAAAGCCTGCCCAAGCAGACAAGGCGCAACTTTGTACCAGTCCCGGATTATGTGGATGCCTTTCTGCTAAAAACAAAGCCCCAGGATCGGCCCCTAACAGAAGTGCTGGCAGAGTATCTGCACAAGCAAACCGGCGTGACTATTCTGCCTGAACAGTGGAAGCCGGAAAATCTCGATGCCTGGTATCGGATGAACTTTGTACTCGAAGATGAAAATGGCGCTGAGATCGCCATGGCCAGAAGTCTGGAAAAACTTCAGCAGGACTTTAAGCAGCAGATCAGTAAAGGGCTTGAGCAGGCCGCTGATCAAAACGTTGAGCAGAGCAGAATAAGGCAGGGCATCGTCGAGTGGGACTTTGATGAGTTGCCAGAAGAGGTGGCCTTAAAACACGGCAAAATCACCATCAAAGCCTGGCCGACAGTGCGTGACTGCGGAGAGTCTGTCTCTCTTGAAGTAATCGATAATCCTTTGCAAGCAGAGCAAACCAGCCGCCAAGGGCAGTTGCGGCTGGCGCTATTAAAAGGCCGGGATCAGGTTAAATATCTCACCAAGCACCTGCTGCGCGGTAAAGAGCTGGCAATCACGGCGGCCAAAATTGGCGAGAGAAAATCGCTAGTCGATTCCCTAGTCAACGCCAGTTTTCAGCAGGCAATATTTGCCGATGGGCAGGTACTTAGGGAACAGCACCAGTTTAACCAGGCCTTTGACGCGGGGATTGGCAATGTGGTGGTGTTTGCTCAGGAATATGGTCAGGCCATAGAATCTTTATTGGCGCCTCTGCATGATTCTCAAAAGAAACTTAGAGCACTGGGCCTGCCGGCTATTTATGCCGCAGATGATATTCGCAGTCAGTTAGACTGGCTGTTTAGCGCTGATACACTGTCGACCAGCTCCACAGAGACAGTCAGGCAGTATCCGCGCTATATTAAAGCCCTGCAGGTGCGCCTTGAAAAGCTCGCCGCACAGGTCAGTAAAGATCGCCAGTATATTGATGATATAGAGACGCTGGTATCACCTTGCAAACAGGCATTGGTAGAAGATCAGCCGCTCTCTTACGAACTCGAGGCAGCACTGCGGGACTACTGTTGGCTGGTAGAGGAGTATCGAGTTTCGCTATTTGCCCAGCAATTAAAAACCCGTGTTCCCGTATCCCACAAACGACTGCAAAAACGCTGGAATGAAATTGAAGAACAGTTGCGAAGGTTTCGTGTTTAGAAAACTGTTTTAGGCTATAAATTAAGATTAAAAAGAGCCAGGCTAAAAAGTATTCAAAACAGTGGAACTTCGTATAGACTCATCTGTCAGAAGGGCATCCCAAAACTAACTTGGAATTGGGTGCAGGTAAACATTGAATGATTAGTGAATTATTAACCAGCTATTACCAACACATGGAGAAAGTCCAATGAATAAACAAAATATCAAGCCTTTAATTACAGCAACAGCTGCAAGCGTAAGTGCAGCGTTTCTAGCGACTGCAGTAATCTCGGCGCCAGCATTTGCCGCTGAAAATCCTTTTCAAGCCGACGAATTGCGCTCTGGCTACAACCTTGCCGGCGTTCATGCAGAGGGAAAATGTGGTGAAGGAAAGTGCGGTGAAGGTAAAGCCGATGCTGAAGGCAAGTGTGGTGAGGGTAAAGCCGAGGCTGAAGGCAAATGCGGTGAAGGTAAGTGTGGCGAAAGCAAAGCCGAATCTGAAGGTAAGTGTGGCGAAGGCAAAGCTGAATCTGAAGGTAAGTGTGGCGAAGGTAAATGTGGCGGTGCTGCATAATTAGTTTATAAAATCACCTGATAAACCCATCATCATAAATGGTTGAAAAAAAACAAAGCTACCCTGTTCAGGGTGCGGGTTTGGGATTGAGGCGGGCACTTTGTGGCCCGCTTTCTTCTGTCTCTCCGCAACAGGTTCAGTTTATGGAGGTCGCACCGGAAAACTGGATTGATGTAGGTGGCCGCTACGGAGCCGCTTTTAGAGAATACAGCGAAAAATTTCCCTTTGTCCTCCACGGACTCTCCCTCTCAATAGGTTCCCCCTCGCCACTCGATTGGGATCTGTTGAAAGCCATTAAGGCCTTTATGGCCGAACATTCCATACGTTGCTACACCGAACATCTCAGCTACTGCAGCGACAGCGGCCATCTCTATGACCTGATGCCGATTCCCTTTACCGAAGAGGCTGTCGACTATGTGGCAGAGCGCATCCTGCAAATACAGGACTTTCTCGGCCAGCGTATCGCTATGGAGAATGTCTCCTACTATGCAGCCCCCCAGCAGGAGATGTCAGAGATTGACTTTACCAATGCCATACTGGAAAAAGCCGACTGCAACCTGTTGCTCGATGTAAACAATATTTACGTCAATAGTATTAACCACAGCTATGACCCCCTCGAATTTCTCAGGGCACTGCCCGGCGAGCGCATTGCCTATGGCCATATTGCCGGCCACTTCGACGAAGCCGAAGACCTGCGCGTCGATACCCATGGTGCCGATGTGATTGATCCGGTCTGGGAACTCCTTGATGCCGCCTACGAGCAATTTGGCGCATTCCCGACACTACTGGAGCGAGACTTTAATATTCCGCCAGTTGATGAGTTGCTTAAAGAGGTCGAGCAGATAAGAAAGCGGCAAGCCAGATACGCTGGTCGGCAAGTTCAAACAGAGAATATGGCATGAGCAGGGATTCCCAAAGGCCATCTTTTCAGCAGGCCCAGATAGAGTTTGCTGCCCATATCCGCAGCCCCGCGAGCAATCCAGCACCTGAGGGTATCGAAGATCGCCGCTTGGATATTTACCGCAATCTGTTTTTTAATAATATCCAAACTTTTATCGCCAATGGGTTTCCAATTCTTAAGTCCATTATCGATCCCGATCAGTGGGCATCGATGGTGCGCGACTTTATCCACCATCACCAGAGCCACAGCCCGTATTTTTTACAAATAGGTGGCGAATTTTTGCACTATTTGCAAAATGAACGTGAACCCGCTGCAAACGACCCGGTATTTCTACTCGAGCTGGCTCATTATGAATGGGTAGAGCTGGCACTGGATACCTCGACACTGGAATTTCCCGAGGCCAAAAACGACGGCGATCTTCTCGCTGACCGTCCGATAGTCTCACCACTGGCCTGGCCGTTGAGCTACAACTACCAGGTGCAGATGATTGGCACGGAGTTTCAGCCGACCGCGGATCAAGCTGTCCCCACTCATCTAATTGTCTATCGCAATCGCGCTATGCAAATAGGCTTTATTGAAACCAATGCCACTACCAGCCGCTTGCTGGAGATATTTCGCCAAGAGAGTCTCTCAGGTCGAGAGGCGTTGCTTAATTTGGCCTCTGAACTCAATCATCCCAATCCAGAGGCCTTGCTTCAGTTCGGTCTTGATCTATTATTGCAATTACGCGATAAAGATATTATTTGCGGCTTCCATTAATTTTTTATCCTCAAGTCCCTCAGGCTGTGTACGCAGCTCTTATTGAGCAGTAGAATACCCAGATATTAATATGCAAATGATTTGCGAGAAAGGTTATGAAAAAGATACGCTTGGTAGTGGCTACTGTAATTTTTTCCGGATTGGTGGCAATGCCGGTTTTTGCGAATGATGACCGGTTTGAAAATCTCAATCGCAAGGTTTTCTATGTCAATGACCGCCTCGATCACTACGCCCTTCGTCCAGCGGCGGTCACCTACAAAAAGTTGATGCCAAATCCACTGGAAAAAGGCATCGACAATATCTTTAGCAATCTCGATGAAGTGACCAATGTGGTCAACGATCTTCTGCAGGGAAAATTTGGCCAGGCAGCCCATGACAGTGGACGCTTCCTACTCAACACAACACTAGGTCTCGGCGGTCTTTTCGACGTTGCCGGGCGCGCCGGCCTGGAAAAAAGTGACGGCGAAGACTTTGGCCAGACTCTCGCAGTCTGGGGAGTTGGTGAAGGCCCCTATTTAATGCTGCCTCTAATGGGCCCATCCACATTGAGGGATGCCCCGAGTAAATTCGTCGATAGTATAACCAGTCCATTTTCTTACGTTGATGATGTAAGAACCCGCAATGCCGCCAGAGGTGTTGATCTACTGGCCAAAAGAGCGGGCTTGTTGGAGATTGATCGGGTTATCTCTGGCGATAAATATCTGTTTGTTCGAGATGTTTATTTGCAGCGCAGCAGATACCAGGTTAATGACGGCGCAATTGAAGATGATTTCGGTGATTTTGAAGATTACTAATGACAGATGATAAACATCATCAGAGGCTTTTAAATAGTTATTTATAAGTCTCGATTTGGACCACCCAATAATGATAATAGCAGTACTATATTGGTGCCCAATGGCACCTGATTTTAACAAGCGTTTTAATAAGCGTTATAACCAGCGCGAGTTAAGCTTATGCGCAAGACAGGTTTGCGATGAGTAAAGCCTCAGGCCTGATAGTCATTCTCGATGGAAATGACCCTGCCGTTGAGAGCCTAAGTCAAAGTCTCCAATCCCTGGGCCGCGATACTGCGGCGACGCAAGACTATAAATCCATAGCCAGTCTATGTTCCGATCCACTGATTCAACCAGTGGTTATCAGCTCTGAAAAAACCCCTCTGGAAACCGACAGTCAACGAGAGCAGCTGCAAGAGATGGCCGCTAAGTATTTGGTGATTGTCGCATTGAGCGAACAGGGCACTGATAATGTTGCCGAATACTTTCGTCTCGGCGTTGCCGATGTAGTCTTTCCCGAGGCCAGTGAGGAGAAAATAAAAAATACCTTGCAGCGTATTGACCAGCTTGCAGAATCGCGACTGCAAAAAAGGCTCTATCGCAGCGAACTGGAAAAGGCCAATCTTGAGCTACAGGAGAGCTTGAGACTTCTAAAACAGGATCAGCTGGCCGGACTGGAAGTGCAGAAGAACCTGATGCCAGAGAGTCCACTAAAGTTCGGCGACTATGAAATCTCCCATTCGATTACCCCATCACTCTATTTAAGCGGCGACTTTGTCGGCTATAACTTTGTACTTGGCCGCTATCTGCTGTTTTATTTTGCCGATGTCTCCGGTCACGGTGCCTCCTCGGCATTTGTTACCGTTCTGTTGCGCTTTATGATTGGCCGGGTAATCCGTCGCCACCAATTGGAAAAAGACTATGTGGCCCTGGCGCAAGCGCCTGAAGGGTTGGTGGAGCATATAAATAACCAGTTGCTGGCCACGGGATTGGGCAAACACCTGACGATTGTCGCCGGTTCTCTGGATACAGAGACCAGTAAGTTGCGCTATGTAGTGGGTGCCCAGCAGCCATCGCCAATTCTGGTTACCGAGGGCCATGCCAAGTATCTCCCCGGTAAGGGCAAACCCGCGGGTATCTTTGAAGATGCCTCCTGGATTGTTGAAGAGATGTCCCTGCCGGAAAAATTTGCCTTTGTGCTGCTCTCTGATGGAGTCTTCGATTTAATACCGGATAAAGAGATAGCCGATAAGGAAAAGACGCTGCTCAGTTATCTGGCCACCAGCTCCGACAATATCGAGAAATTAAAAGAGTCGCTCTCTGTCGATGCCATAGAAGACCCCCAAGACGATATTTCCGTCCTGTTGCTGACGAGAGGCATGTAGATGAGCGCGGGAAAGATTCTTGTCTCCGATAATGAGGGCAACTACCTGCTCAAATTTACAGGCGATGTTCGGGTAACACTCTGTGGTTCATTAAACCGCCATATGGAAACCATCTTTGGCAGTCAGGACGTCAAGAAAGTGGTTGTCGATATGCTTGAAGCTGAAGGTCTCGATAGCACCACTCTTGGGCTGATGGCTAAGCTGGGGCTGCACTGTCGCAAGGAGTACGGCATCAATGTCCAGGTTTTTTGCCAGAACCCGAGCATCCTGCGTACCCTGGATTGCATGGGTTTTGATGAGATCTTCGATATTATCCAGGAAGTGCCAGCTATTGATGTAAAGCTTCACAGCATTGAATCGGTCAGCTCAGAGGTGGACGAGATACGCCGTCAGGTAGTGGAGGCACACAAGCTTCTATTGCAGCTTAATCCTGATAACAGCAAAGAGTTTACCGACCTGATTCGGGCCCTTGAGTCGGATCAATAAGCCTGTCTAATCAGCCCGACTAGCCAGAAGTATCAGGCCTGGTCCCGAGCCGTCAATTTACATTTGATATATTCACTGTGGCGAATATGTAGCAGATCTGCCACGCGACGAATGATCCCTTCTTCATGCTTATCCAGATGGCCATCGGCAAAAGCCACCCGCCACATCGCGGTCATCAGATCCATCTTTTTATCCTGGTTAAAATGGGCATTGATCTCGACGGTAAACTGATACAGCGACGTAGCCTCCGCGACCTCATCCCGAGACAGCAGAATTAACTCATCCACCTGCTCGGTGCTAAGTTCCAGCATCTGGGCAAGGGTATTGCTAATTGAAGCCAGCTCATCCTCACTAAGATTGCCATCAATCACCATCACCTCGATCAGCAGCGCTGCAGTGGCGAGTTGCTCGCCACTTAGACCACTGTCATCAGCCTCGATAACATTTCTGGCGAAAAAGGCCTTAATTTTATTGATCATTAGTTAAGATCTTTTAACCAGGTTTCCAGCTTGATCTGGTCGGCAACAAAGCCGCGAATACCTTCCGCCAGCTTCTCCGTCGCCATGGCATCCTGATTGAGCTCAAAGCGGAAAGTACTTTCATTACCCAGCTGGTAGTGAATTTTTGAACCCGTATTGGCGGGATCCAGCTTGCGCTCCAGAGAGCCGTAGTCATCATCCAGAGCCTGCAGTAACTGCGGGCTAATGGTCAATCGGTCACAGCCAGCCAGCTCGGTAATTTCTTCAGTATTTCTAAAGCTCGCACCCATCACTACAGTGTTGTAGCCAGTCTGCTTGTAGTAATTGTAGATGCGGCTCACCGACTGTACGCCGGGATCATCTGCTGGCGCATACTCAGTCAGACCAGTGGAGTTCTTGTACCAGTCGAGAATTCTTCCGACAAAAGGCGAGATCAAAAATGCCCCCGCATCTGCCGCAGCCTCTGCCTGGGTAAAGTTAAACAGCAGGGTCAGATTGCAGCTAATGCCTTCCTTTTCCAATTGCTCAGCAGCGCGAATCCCTTCCCAGGTTGAAGCCATTTTAATCAGTACGCGCTCTTTGCCGATACCCGCCTGCTCATAGAGATTGATCAGGTGACGGGCCTTGGCAATCGAAGCCTCGGCATCAAAGGAGAGGCGTGCATCAACTTCTGTGGAGACGCGGCCCGGAATCTGCTCGAGAATCTTTTCACCAAAACCCACAGCCAGTCTATCCATACAGTCTGAAACCTGCTCGTTACTGGATTGTCGGCCACTCATGGAGTCAGCAACAATTGAATCCACCAGGCCGCGATAGGCAGGCATCTGAGCCGCTTTTAACAGCAGTGAGGGATTGGTGGTGGCGTCCTCGGGTGAATATTGCGCAATCGCATCAAAATCACCGGTATCTGCTACAACGGTGGTTATCTCTTTTAATTGGGCAAGTTTACTTTTGTTGTTGCTCATTAACCTTTTACTCCAGATGTCTTTGCTAATGCAGTGGTTAAAACCTCAATACCGGCCGAGGATTTATGTGCGTTTTCGCTGATATGTCGCCTGTATTGGCGTGCCCCGGGCATACCGTGGAACAGGCCCAGAATATGGCGGGTCATGGCACTTAACTTGGTGCCTTTTGATAATTCATTATCCACGTATTTAAGAAACTCTTCAGCAACTTTTTCACGTGTTTTTAGCGGATTGTCGCTGCCATAGATAAATTGATCTACGCTAGCCAGCAAGTATGGATTGGTATAGGCCTCGCGCCCGATCATCACCCCATCGAGGTGTTTTAGATGCTCCGCCGACTGCTCAAGCGAAGTGATACCGCCATTAATAATAATCTCCAGATGAGGGAAGTCTCTCTTTAGCTGGTAGACCCGATCATAGTTCAGTTCCGGGATCTCGCGATTCTGTTTTGGGCTAAGACCCTTAAGCCAGGCCTTGCGGGCATGCACCAGGAAAGTATCACAGCCACTTTTGGCAACGGTATCGACAAACTCGCAGAGAAACTCATAGCTATCAAAATCATCCACACCAATCCGATGTTTCACCGTAATAGGCAAATCCACCGCATCTTGCATCGCCGCCACGCAGTCTGCAGTAATCTGCGCATTCTTCATCATCACCGCGCCAAACATCCCATTCTGAACTCGGTCGCTGGGGCAGCCGCAGTTTAGGTTGATCTCTGCATAGTCATACTGGCTGGCCAGCACGCAGGCCTTGGCTAAGTCGCCTGGATTGCTGCCACCCAGTTGCAGAGCCACAGGATGCTCAAAGGGATCCATCTGCAGATGGTGGTGGGTATCGCCATGGATAATTGCCCCGGTGGTAATCATCTCAGTATAGAGAACCGCATGCTGGCTCATCAGGCGCATAAAATAGCGACAGTGGCGGTCAGTCCAGTCGAGCATGGGGGCTACACAGAATTTTCTATTTAAGGGCATTTTATTTACTGGTAATAGATAGCTATAGGGGCTTGGTGTTTAAACAATCTGCAATTATAGAATCCCTGAGTAGAAAAGTCCGTTAATCAGTAAAATAAGATTACAGTGATCCAACTGGACTTAAAAACGTTACAATTGATTATGGCTTTCGATCACAAATCCTTCCTCAAATCCCTGACTCTGCGCCCAGGCATCTACCAGATGTTTGATAGCGACGAGCAGATACTCTATGTGGGCAAAGCCAAAAATCTTAAAAATCGCGTTAGCAGTTATTTTCGCAAGACTGGGTTAACCCCGAAAACAGCTGCGCTGGTTAAGCGTATCGCCAAAATAGATGTGACCGTAACTGAGACGGAAACCGAAGCGCTGATTCTCGAGCACAATCTGATTAAGCAAAATCATCCGCCCTACAATATTTTGATGCGCGATGATAAGAGCTATCCCTATATCTTTCTCTCCGATCGCGATCAATGGCCGCGGCTGGCATTTCATCGTGGCGCGAAAAAGGCCAAGGGTACTTACTTTGGGCCTTTCCCCAATGCCTATGCGGTTCGGGAAAGCATGAGCTTTCTGCAGAAGACGTTTAAGGTTCGCCAGTGTGAGGATGTCTTTTTTAAAAACCGTTCGCGGCCCTGTCTGCAATATCAAATCAAACGCTGCACCGCGCCCTGTGTTGATCTGGTCAGTGCCGAAGATTACAGCGCCGATGTAGAGTCAACGCGACTCTATCTGGATGGCAAGGCGGATAAGTTGCTTAAGCAGTTGGAAGTGGAGATGGAGGCGTCGTCGAGCGAACTGCAATTTGAGAAAGCCGCAGAGCATCGCGACCAGATCTCTGCTCTGCGCAGGGTGCAGTCAGAGCAGATGATTGAGAAGGGCAAGGGAACGGTGGATGTGGTTGCCGGTGCCGTGAGCAATGGTCAGGCCTGTGTACATATGCTCTATATTCGTCAGGGTCGGATTCTTGGCAGTCGCAGCTATTATCCCAAGGCGCCACTGGCAGAGCAGGTTTCAGATCTTCTCGATGAATTTTTACCCCACCTCTATCTCAATGGTGCCGGTCGTCCTGATCTGCCCAAGGAAATTATTGTCAATGCAGCTGTTGAAGGTGCCGAGACACTCTGTGCAGCCTTAAAGGACAGAGTGGGGCGCAATTTTGAGATTCGCGATTCGGTGCGCGGCTTTCGCGCCAAGTGGGTTGAGTTGGCCCAGCGAACTGCCGAGCAGAATCTGACTGCCAAACTGGCATCGAAAAAGACCATTGAACAGCGTTTTGAATCCCTGCGAGAAACTGTGGGTTTAGAGCAGACACCTCAGCGGCTGGAATGTTTTGATATCAGCCATAGCAGCGGTGAGGCGGTGGTGGCCAGCTGTGTGGTTTTTGATTCCAATGGTGCGCTCAAAAGCGATTACCGGCGCTTTAATATTGAGGGCATTACCGACGGTGATGACTATGCGGCGATGGAGCAGGCCATTCGGCGCCGGTACAAACGGTTGATGAAAGGCGAGGGCAAGCTGCCGGATATATTGTTGATTGATGGCGGTAAGGGCCAGATTGGTATTGCCAAAGATGTGCTGGCTGATCTGGGTGTGGTCGGGGTGATGATTTTGGGCGTGGCCAAGGGCACGACCAGAAAGCCCGGGCTCGAAACCCTGATTTTGGCCGATCAGGACAACAAGGTGATTGCCCGGCCCCAGCAGGCTGCACTGCATCTGATTCAGCAGATCCGCGATGAGGCGCACCGTTTTGCGATTACCGGTCACAAGGCGCGACGCGATAAAAAACGTCGCACTTCACCGTTGGAAGGCATCCCGGGGGTGGGACCAACCCGGCGGCGAGATCTGTTAAAACACTTTGGTGGTATTCAAGAAGTAAAGAAGGCCAGTGTGGCTGATTTGATGAAAGTGCCAAATATAAGCAAAAAGGTTGCTGATGCTATTTACAGTGCGCTGTATAATGAATAAGTTCGCGGTGGTTAAGTGTATATAGTTAGTAAAGCCGCCCTCTAGTCATTAAATAAGAAGACAACGCAATGTGGAACCTGCCCAATATCCTGACCCTGCTGAGAATTGCCCTGATTCCGGTGTTTATTATCGTCTACTACAGTGCATGGGAACTGCATAACCTGGCGGCAGCGGCTATATTTGGCCTGGCGGCGGCCACTGACTGGGTGGATGGTTATGTAGCGCGAAAATACAATATGATTACAGCCTTTGGTGCATTCCTCGATCCGGTGGCCGATAAGCTGATTGTGGTGGCGGCTATGGTGATGTTGCTGGAGGTTCATGCGACCCCATGGTTTGCACTGCCTGCTATTGTGATTATAGGCCGCGAGATTGTGATTTCTGCACTCCGTGAGTGGATGGCCGAGATGGGCTATCGCGGCACGGTGGCGGTTGCCATGATTGGCAAGATCAAGACCTGGGTGCAGATGGTCGCGATTGCTGTATTGCTGGCGGCTAAGCCGGAGCAGGAGTTTCTAACGCTTTTGGGTTTTATTGCAATCTATGTCGCGGCGGCCCTGACTCTTTGGTCGATGGTGCATTATCTGCGCGCCGCATGGCCTCAATTGAGTGCCGGCGGAGATAAGTAGTTAATTGAGGCGATAAGTGGTTGATTTATTGCTGGTAATCCCTAGAATACGGCCTCTTCGCAAGAAGCTCGATACAAGTTATTTAGACCCAGTAGCAAAGATGCTGTGTACAGCAGTAGTCTTTGATTGGCGCCATCGTCGTTTCGACCGATTGCGAAGCAATCAGCAACGAGCGAAGCGAAGCCCGAAGGGGCTTAACAGTCGATAGGCTGTTAAGATTCTTCCGACCGTCTAAAGAGTGAGACCGACGAGTCGTTAAAATACAAGTTTAGGCGCGGTAGCAAAGTGGTAATGCTGTGGACTGCAACTCCGCCATCGTCGGTTCGATTCCGACCCGCGCCTCCAATTTAAAAAAGATGTTTCACCGGCTAATCATTCTTATTAGCCATAGGCTTTACCAGCCTTGCACGATTACCCTGCCCGGGTGGCGAAATTGGTAGACGCAAGGGACTTAAAATCCCTCGGTGGCAACACCGTGCCGGTTCAAGTCCGGCCCCGGGCACCATAAATACCCCAGAAATTAATACCACTGCCATGTTAATTTAAAACGCCTATCTGTGGACTTGAAGCGGTGAGGTTCACAAAATGCGAAGCATTTTGAACGAGGCGCGAAGCGACGAAGCCCCGCAGGGGTTGTAACAGCCCCAAGGCTGTTACGAATAACCCGGCCCCGGGCACCACATATCCACGTAACCCATTGCTTGGCTCAAAACTTTTAAGGGGTAGTCGTGGCATCCTATTTATTATCAGATTTTAGAAATTTTTTAGACACTTTTTGATAAGCAGTTTAGAAATCGTTTTTGTCGAGTTTTCCATCTCCATCTTGATCTAAAATTTTAATGCCTAACGCCCCCAATAACCGCATCAATTTGAGTCCCAACCATATAATTACGCTAAGTAAAGAGGCAGCTAAAACTTTACTGAATGGACTAGTGGCGATTCATTACTCTTTGAGCTATCTGGCTTAATGCAGTATATAAGCCTGTTAGACTTTGCCATAATAGAGAGTATTCAAATAAATATGTGATTACGGAATTTCCATGTCAAAACTAACCCACCTAAACCCCAGTGGCGAAGCCCATATGGTTGATGTATCGGATAAAGCTGATACCAGCCGCACCGCTATTGCCCAGTCCCAAGTTGAGTTAACCCCATCTATTGTCACAGCGATCACCGATAGCAATCTGTCCAAGGGCGATCTCTATGCAACGGCCAGAATTGCCGGTATTCAGGCGGCAAAAAAAACCAGTGATTTAATTCCCCTTTGCCACCCTCTACCCCTTTCAAAAGTAACCCTGGATATTCAGCTGCAGGGCAATACCTTGATGATTACCGCTCTGTGTAAAACCACCGGCAAAACCGGTGTTGAGATGGAAGCGCTGA
>JABBBF010000081.1 GCA_018607545.1 SAR92 clade bacterium
GCGGAACCCTAGATAAAACCTCTTTGGCCTGAGCTTCAGTAGCCCAGCGACAAAATACACTAGCTCCAGTTCCTGTCATCAGAGGCTCAGAGTATGCTCTTAGCCAATCCACCACTTCTGCAACCTGTGGATATAGCTTTTCAACAATAGTCTGGCAGTCATTCCTGTACTGCTCCTCTGAGAGGGCGCGTATTTTGATGGGTGAGGAGTTCCTTGTCAATTGAGGATGTGAAAATATTTTCTCTGTCGACACAGAGCAGTTGGGTGTAACAATCAAATACCAGCTTTCAGGAATCTCCACCGCCGTCAATTGATCGCCAATTCCCTCGGCAAAGGCGCTGTAACCCTCGACAAAAACGGGCACATCCGCGCCCAGTTGCGCGCCTAATGTCGAGAGTTCCGCTATGGGTAAATCACAGCCCCACAATTTATTTAAGGCCAGCAGCGTGGTTGCTGCATTGCTGCTGCCGCCGCCGAGCCCAGCACCCATGGGCAGCCGCTTGTCGAGATGTATGCTGCAGCCCTGGGAGCAGTTGCTATGCTGTTGAAGTGCCAGCGCCGCGCGAACAATTAAGTTGTCGTTTTCGGCGACCCCTTCAATCTGCGGTGAGAGACTGATTTGCTCGTTATTGGTTGGCGTAAAAGTAAGCTCGTCACCGCCATCCAGTAACTGGAAGAGTGTTTGAAGATTGTGATAACCATCGTCACGGCGCCCTGTGATATGTAAAAACAGGTTTAACTTCGGCGGTGCCGGCAGGGTGATTGATGGGGTCATGGCCAAACTTATTCTTCTTCGAGAAATTTCCAGCCTGATATTACCAGTTTAAAGGAGTAGCTCCTATCTTCACTGGTACCCGTTGTCTCTGTATTCTGAGCATATTGATTTAGGCTACCAGTTATTTTGCTTGGCAGGAGTCCGCCATCGGTCTGCCGATAGCGGCTAAATGAAAGTTGCCAACCAGCCTGGTCAAATCCAATGGCCAGCCCACCGGCACCCGTTGTCAAATCTGTCGCTGCGGGCTGGGTCGGTGAGGGCAGGCCGCGCGCCCACCAGCTAAGCGCATCTACGGGCAGTGGCAGTCCGGTTAGCTGCATAGCCAGTTGCTGTGGAGACTGGCGATAGACAGTATCTCCATAGAGCATCTCGGCAGTTTCGTCGTCACCATAAATTTTTGCACTGCCGACACCAAAGGGCCCAGATAGTGATAGCTGGTAATTATTTTTTTCCTGAGTCCAGTTTAGTGCGGCACTGCCTCCCTGCTGGGGAGCGCGGAAGCCAAGTTTTCCGGACAGATTCCAATCTTGCAGCTGGGCTATACGCTGTTGGTGCTGCTGCCAGTCGTTGGAAGATGAAGCTGGTGGCAAAGCTGTCTGCGGCTGCAAGCTACAGGCAGCGCTGAGGAGAATAATTGCTGCAACAAAGCTTATACGGATCACGGAGTTTGCTCGCCACTGGGTTTATCACTATTAGTTGGCGTAGATTCTATACCAAAAGCTTCGGCGTCAAGCGGTTCCTCGGAATGTTTTCTGTGGCGCTCGATCGTTTCTTTAATAGTTTTATGCTGTGGAGCCTGTTCAAGCCCTCGCCTCCAGGTCTGCATAGCCGCCTGTCGATCGCCAAGGAACCATTGCACCTCGCCCAGATGAGCGGCTATTTCTGGATCCACAATAATCGCCATGGCTTTTTCCAGATAGGGAAGTGCCTGCTGCGCATCGCCGAGAACAAATAGCACCCAGCCCAGGCTATCGAGAATGGCGGGTTCGCCCGGATTGAGCAGATAGGCGCGCTTAATTAACTTATACGCCTCTTCATGGCGATCAGTATGTAAAAGCATCGTGTAACCGAGCGCATTTAAGGCCGCTGAGTTGTCTGCATCCTGAGTCAGCAGTGCTCGCAAATCCCGTTCGGCAAGTTGGAAATTATCCTGCAGTTCGGCAACCATAGAGCGCGCATAGAGAAGTTGAGTATCGTTGGGGTGAGCCTGCAGCCCATCGCTAAGCAAAGTAAAGGCCTCCGCGGGCTGGTCGCTACCGAGCAAAAGATTAGACTCAATCTGAAACAGTGAGGGCGACTGATCCGGTTGTTCGGCGCGCAGTTTCTGCAGGTAGTTGCGAGCGCTATCCATAGTCCCCAGTTCGGTTAACAGCAGTGCGGTGCGCGATGCGGAAGCCAGGTAATTGCGGCCGTTGCGAACCTGCTGATAATGCTCTAGGGCGCTAGTTATATCACCTTCGCGATCGGCAATTGTGGCGAGATGATAGTGGGCATCAGACGACAGGGAGGGGTTGCTGGATGCCTGCAGAAATAGAGCGGTTGCCGGTGCAGTCGCTCCCTGATTTAAATGCAGCAGTCCGAGCAGAAAATTTACCTGTTGGTTATTGGGGTTCTCACTTCTCAGTATTTCAAACTGAACAATCGCCTGAGGGCGATCGGTCAGCGTCAAAAAACGGGCGTACTGCAGACGCAGACTTTGATTATCTGGTATTCGTTGCAGGGCCTCTTCAAGCTGACTGAGAGCTTCAGTCAGCCGGTCTTGCTGATGCAGTGTTTGAACCAAAAACAGCAAGCCGCGCTGATTGTCCGGCGCCAGCGCTAAAAACTGCTCTACTGTTTTAACGGCAGTCTCCAAATCACCGCTCTCGCGGTATAAAATTGCCTGGGCCAACTTTACAGCTGCCCGTTTGTCTGGCGCCAGAGCAAGGTTTCCATAGGCTTTAATTAGTGGTGCTATCAGTGCCTGTTTAGAGCCTTCGCCAATGGCAGTAACCGTTAAAAAGGCCTCAATATCGTCTTTATTGGTATACAGCCAATAGGCGTGGGGAAGTGCTTTGAGTGGATCTGCTTGCAGTGCATAGGCGAGCAGGGCCGCACGATGAGCCATGGCTTGATCGGGCGTCACTTCAAGCCAGAGCAGTGCGGTTTCCAGAAGTGCCACCGTATTGCCCTGATGGCTGGCGATGCGATTGGCCATTTCAATAACTTCTATATCGCGAGTTTCATGGGCCTGCTGCAGATACTTTTCCAGAGCGAGCTCAAATTGACCGCGGGTAAGGGCAATATCAGCAACCAGTAGTTGATAGAGTGTCTCTTTAGGAAAGGCTCTTTCCGCAGGTTCTGCGGGGCTATTTATAATATTGTTTGGTTGATTGTTTAGTGCGCTTACGGCAATTATTTCACCAGCGTTGTTTTTCTCTTGAGTCACCGTTTCGGAAACAGTCGCACAGGCCGACAACAGCGCTGTGATACCGAGAGTGAAAAATACTCGCTGGGCTGAAATGATAGTCTGGCGCTTTTTCATCGTATAGTTTCGGGAAATACCTTTAATTTTGGGCGTATTTTATTTGAGATAGCAGTAGCTACGACAGTTTTTGTTATAAAAGATTAGCCTGATATAGAACAAACCCCTTTTTTTATTGTATTTCTAATGATGCTTTCCTGAGTAAGACAAAACTCGTGTAAAATCACACGCCATTGAAAACGCAGCCTGCTAAGCAGGGCTTCTAAGTGGATTTATAATAATGAGTATAGACTGCTATCAGAGTTGGTTGTAACTGTTATAAATAGAGGGTGGTAACTAAAAGAGCAGCAATGAGTATTCTGGCATTCGGCATCAATCACACAACCGCTTCCGTGGATCTCCGCGGACGGGTTGCCTTTGCCCCAGAAATTGTTATCGAATCACTCCAGCAAGCGCTAACTCATCTGGATGGTGATGAAATTGCGCTGCTCTCAACCTGTAATCGCACCGAGATATATCTCTCTGGTGAAGTCAGTGATGATCAGTTGTTAGCTTGGTTGGCAGAGCATAAGAATATAGATATTGAACAGTTACAGACCTGTTACTACTGTCATCGCGATCAGCAGGCGGTGCGCCATATTATGCGCGTTGCCAGTGGCCTCGACTCGCTGGTATTGGGCGAGCCGCAAATTTTTGGTCAGATCAAGTCTGCCTATGCTGTGGGCCGCGAGGCGGGAACAGTTTCAACCTACCTAAACCAGATTTTCCAATATGCCTTCGCCGCCGCCAAGCGGGTGCGCTCGCAGACAGCCATAGGTCAAAACCCAGTCTCGGTCGCCTATGCATCAGTAAGCCTAGCAGAACAGATTTTCGCAGACTTAAAAGATGCTCATGCACTGTTAATTGGTGCGGGCGAGACCATTGAGCTGGTTGCCCGGCACCTGAGCGATAAAAAAATTGGTGGCATTACCGTGGCCAATCGCACCCTTAACCGCGCCCAGGAATTGGCGGCGGACTTTTCTGCCGACGCGATTTTGTTATCCGATATCCCCGATTATCTGCCTCAGGCCGATATCGTTATTTCTTCAACTGCCAGCCAGCTGCCCATTTTAGGTAAAGGCGCAGTAGAGTCGGCGCTTAAAAAGCGCAAACACAAGCCGATCTTTATGGTAGATATCGCCGTACCGCGTGATATCGAACCCGAGGTCGAGGAACTGGCCGACGTCTACTTATATACAGTGGATGATCTGCAGGAAGTGATTCAGGACAACCTCCGCGCCCGCCAGACCGCAGCCGATGTCGCCCAGGAAATTATCGACCAGGAGGCCCAGGACTGGTCTCGTCAGCAGCGTTCGCTGGCGGTTGTAGATACCATTCGCGCCTTCCGCGACAGTGTTGAAAAAATTCGTGATGAAGAAGTTGATAAGGCGTTGACCGCTTTACAGAAAGGCCATGACTCAGAGTCGGTTATCGCCACACTGGCCCGCAACCTGACCAATAAGCTGATGCACAAACCCACCACCCGCCTCAAACAGGCCGGCGAAGAGGGCAGTGATGAAACCATTCACGCCACCCACGAGCTGTTTGGTTTAGATAAGAAACGTTAGCTTGGTTTAAACTGATAGACCTGCACAATCCCATTTAACTATTTTTATCGTGGCCAGCTGGCCAATTAACGAGATACGGAAAATCAATGAAAGCATCAATTCTATCCAAACTGGATCACCTCTCTGACCGCTACGAAGAAGTCGGCGCACTGCTTAGCGATGGTGATATCATCAGTGATCAGAATCGCTTTCGCGATCTCTCAAAAGAGTATGCCGAGCTCGAGCCGGTGGTTAAAAGCTACCAGAGCTACCTCTCAGTCGTGGAGAATATTGACGAGGCCAAGCTGCTGCTCAAGGATTCCGATCCGGAGATGCGTGAGATGGGTCAGGAAGAGATGCGCAGCGGTGAAGCTCAGCGGGAAGCGCTGGAGCTTGATTTGCAAAAGCTTTTGTTGCCCAAAGATCCCAATGATTCGAAAAATGTCTTTTTGGAAATTCGCGCCGGAACTGGCGGCGACGAAGCGGCTATTTTCTCTGGTGATCTATTCCGTATGTACAGCCGCTTTGCTGAAAACCAGCGCTGGAAAGTTGAAGTGATCAGCGAAAGCCAGGGCGACCATGGCGGCTACAAAGAAATTATCGCGCGTATTGTTGGCCAGGGGGTGTTCTCCAAGCTTAAATTTGAGTCCGGTGCACACCGGGTACAGCGCGTGCCGGACACTGAATCCCAGGGCCGCATTCACACCTCCGCCTGCACCGTAGCGATCATGGCCGAAGCCGACGAGAAAGATGCTATTGAGATCAATAAGGGGGATCTGCGTGTGGATACCTTCCGCGCCTCGGGCTCTGGTGGTCAGCACGTTAACAAAACTGACTCGGCGATTCGTATTACTCACTTGCCCACAGGGTTTGTGGTGGAATGCCAGGATGAGCGTTCACAGCATAAAAATCGCGCCAAAGCCATGTCGGTACTACAGGCCAGACTGACCGCTGCGCAAGATGAAGCGGTGGCCAAAGAGCAGTCTGACCAGCGTAAAAGCTTGGTCGGCAGCGGTGATCGCTCCGAGCGTATCCGCACCTATAACTTCCCTCAGGGGCGGGTTACCGACCACCGTATCAACCTTACTCTCTACAAATTGGCTGAAGTGATGGAAGGCTCTCTCAATGAGATTGTTCAACCACTGGTCAGTGAATTTCAGGCGGAGCAGCTAGCCAGCCTTGCCGACTAATGCGTATCTCCCAGTTACTTCAATCTGCTGTTCAGCGAAACTATCTCAGCGACACAGCAACAGTGGATTGCGAACTGTTGCTCTGCCATGTACTGAATGTCGATCGCAGCTACCTTAAAACCTGGCCCGATCGCGAGCTAAGCAGTACTGTTGAAGAGCAATTTCAGCAGCTGCTACAGCGGCGTATCCAAGGTGAGCCGATTGCTTACCTGATCGGTACTCAGGGTTTTTGGACTCTCGATCTAATGGTTTCGCCAGACACTCTGATTCCCCGCCCGGAAACTGAATTATTGGTGGAAGTAGCCCTTGAACTGGCGCTTCCCCAACAGGCTAAAGTTCTCGACCTGGGCACCGGCACCGGGGCTATTGCCCTGGCCCTGGCCAGTGAACGCAGTCAGTGGCAGATCAGTGCCGTGGATCTGATGCCCAAGGCGGTGCAGCTTGCCAGCGCCAATTGTCAGCGCCACCAGTTGGACAATGTAGAGATATTCCAGAGTTGTTGGTTTAGAGAGATTCCAGCCCAGCGCTTTGACCTGATTGTCAGCAACCCTCCCTATATAGAAGATGGCGACGAGCATTTAACTCAGGGCGATGTGCGTTTTGAGCCCACCTCAGCGCTGGTATCAGGGTCTGATGGTTTGGATGACCTGCGTCTGTTGATTGCCGAGAGCGTCGATTATCTGGCCGACAGAGGTTGGTTGATGGTCGAGCACGGCTATCGGCAGGGTCCTGCCGTCCGCAAATTATTTTGTCAGGCGGGTTTTGCCGCAGTGGAAACTCGGGCTGATCTCAACGGTCTCGAGCGTATTACCCTCGGCTACTGCGCCTTAGCTGCCAGATAAATTCTATTTCGGGAAACGATATTCCAGCGACTCAACAGGCCAATTCCCGCGCACAACGCACCGATGATCATCCCCGCCCAGAATCCGTAAACACCCAGTGGCTCGCCCCAGAAATCGGTTAGCGCCAGCGAATAGGCGATCGGGAAAGCGATACCCCAGAATGCAGTCACCTGAATCACCAGAGGTAGGCGAACATCCTTATAGCCGCGCAGTGCGCCACTGGCACACATCTGCAGGCAGTCAATACAGCCCAGCACCGCAGCGAAAAAGAACAGATTGATAGCAATCGCCTGGACGCTGGGGTCGGCACTAAACGCCATGGCGAAGTCGCTGCGAAAAGCAATCTTAATAGCCGCCATTATCAGGGCCAGTATAAATACCAGCTTAAAACCGACAAGGCAGATCTGCCTGGCAAGCTTGGGATTGTTAGAGCCCTCGGCATGGGCAACCTTAATGGTCAGTGCCTGAGCCATTCCCAGCGGTACCATAAATGCCAGTGAATCAATATTGATGGCAATAGCATGGGCGCCGACAACATTGGCACCCAGATGGGCAATCAGCAGGGGGATAATCGCGAAGAAGCACATCTCCGCTGAGATATTCAGGGCGATAGGAATACCGAGCTTGAGAATATTGGCAATGGCAGTCAAATTGGCGCGGGCAAACTGATGGTAGAGTTTAAGGGCGCGCATGGTGCGTGAACGCTGGGCATAGATTGCCATGCAGATCAGAAGAAATGTCATCACAGTTGCCGTAGCCCAGGCCGCGCCTTCACCACCCATAGCAGGGAAGCCAAAGTGGCCAAAGACCAGCGCGTAATCCAATACTATATTGAGCAGAAATGCGGCGGCATTAAAAACCAGCACTGGTCGAATATCGCCAACGCCTTCAAAGGTGCTGCGAAAAGCAAAGAATGCCGGGAACATTAAGCCAGTAATAAGAAATGGCATAAGGTAGCGGCGTCCAATATCATAAACTTCAGCGGATATATCCAGCTGCCCGAGGATAAAGATTCCGCCGAGGATCGCGCAGTTGACCAGTAGGCCCATAGGCAGGGCAAGCCACAGTGCCTGCTGAAATTGAAAGCGCACCAGATGGGGCTTTCCCGCGCCCCAGTAATTGCCAATAATCGGACTATTGCCGATCATTATGCCGATCACAACCAGGTTGATCATCGCCCACATACTGCCGCCCAGCTGCACTGCCGCCAGTGTATCGGCGCCGACCTGGCCAGCCACATAAATATCAGTAACATTCATGCCGATCACCGCAATCTGACCGAGAATCAGCGGTCCGGCGAGACGCCAAAGCAACCGCGCATTATTGATAAATGTAGAGTTGTGGGTATTTTTAGAAAGCATGAAAGGCACTGTTTTTTGATAGGGTTTATCTTCGTTTAATTGCGGCTGCAAAGCGAGGAAAAAGACAAACTATTCGCAGAATATATATTGAGTTACTCCTTAGTTGTTAGGTATCTGGAATTTATTTCCCCTTATGCAATCTAACTCGCCGGTATAAAAACAAAACAGATTCAATGGAGTGATTAAAAATGCAAAAACTCTTCTCGCTATACGCACTATTTATTGAAAAATTAAAGCTTATCGACTGGCTAGGACCTCTGGCACTGCGCCTTTACCTGGCACCAATTTTTATTGGTGTCGGCGCCCATAAGTTTGCCAATTGGGGTGATATGGTGGCCTGGTTTGGCAACTCGGACTGGGGTCTCGGCCTGCCGTTGCCCGCACTGATGGTTTTTTTAGCTGCCAGCGCCGAGCTGTTTGGTGGTCTGGCGCTGCTGTTGGGTGCGGCGACCAGGCTGGTTGTTATTCCACTAATGATAACCATGCTGGTGGCGGCCGGAACCGCCCACTGGGAAAATGGCTGGTTTGCCATAGCTCCCGGCGACCCCGACACTAGCACCGCTAAAGTATTGGCCACGGTGGGTATTCCCGCAGCACAAAGAAGTCTTGAAAACAGTGTTGGTGTCGGCGAACGGGTCTCGGCGGCAAAATCTATTTTGCGCAGGCATGGCAACTACAGCTGGTTAACTGAAAAGGGCAATTTTGTTGTTTTAAACAACGGCATCGAATTTGCGGCAACCTATTTTATTATGCTACTGATGCTTTTATTTAGCGGTGCTGGGCGCTGGGTCAGCGTTGATTACTGGCTGTCGAAACGCCTCTGTAAAGGCTAACAGCGCTGCTGTTGGTCATCTATCAATAGGGCCCGTTTATTAAACTAAACGGGCCACTAACAATTCTGCTACAATTCGCGCGCAATTATGAGCGCAGATGACCTTATTGTTGATCTCTTAATGATCTTTTAATGAAAATTTTTCTGCGCATTTAACCTGTCCAACAATGCGTACCTTACCTTGACTGATACTACTGACACTAAAGCTAAATCCGACAACAGCAAGCCATCCAACTCCTCATCTCGGGGTGGAAGACGCCGCGGTCGCGGTCGTGGTGGCAATAAAAAATGGTCTGTTGATCAATTTGTCGTTGAGCCTCAAGAGGGCAAGGTTCGCTTCCATGACTTTGATTTGCCGCTGCCGCTTATGCAGGGTATTCAAGATGCGGGTTTTTCCTACTGTACGCCGATTCAGGGCGCCTCGCTGCCCCACACGCTGCGCGGCCACGATATGGTGGGCAAGGCACAGACCGGTACGGGTAAAACAGCCGCATTTTTGCTCAGCACGATCAGTGATTTATTAAAGCATCCTATCGAAGATGAGCGCTATATGGGTGAAGCGCGCGCCCTAATTCTGGCGCCGACGAGAGAGCTGGCAATCCAGATTGGTGAAGATGCCGAGCAGTTGGTCAAGCACACAGATCTTAAAGTTCACACCCTGGTTGGCGGTATGGATTACGCCAAACAGCTACAGAGAGTCCAAAAGAACCATTGCGATATTCTGGTTGGAACACCGGGCCGACTTTTGGATTTTGCCAACAATAGAGATATTCACCTGGACCAGGTTGAAGTACTGATTATCGACGAAGCCGACCGTATGCTCGATATGGGCTTTATCCCCCAGGTGCGCCGACTTGTGCGACTGACGCCACCTCGCGAAGATCGCCAGACATTGTTATTCTCTGCGACTTTTACCCCTGAAGTTCTGCGCCTTTCTGAACAGTGGACGGATAAGCCGGTGATGCTCGAGATGGAGCCGGAGCGTGTTGCTACAGATACAGTTGAGCAGAAAATATTTATTACCACTGCCAGTGAAAAGTTTAATTTGCTGCAGAATATCCTTAAGGATGATGCGGTTGAGAGTGTGATGGTTTTTGCCAATCGCCGGGATATCTGCCGAACCCTCTACGAGCGTTTAAAAAAGCAGGGTTTTAAAGTCGGTTTGATCGCTGGTGATGTGCCGCAGAATCGCCGAATGAAAACCCTCGAAGCATTTAAAAATGGCAGCCTTAAAGTGATGGTCGCTACAGATGTTGCCGGTCGTGGTATTCATGTGAACGGAGTTAGCCATGTAATCAACTTCACACTGCCTGAAGAACCGGAAGACTATGTTCATCGTATTGGCCGCACCGGCCGTGCTGGACAGACAGGTATCTCGGTCAGCTTTGCCTGTGAGGATGATGCATTCTTACTGGAGCCGATTGAAAAACTGCTGGATATGAAGCTGCCCTGCACCATGCCCGACGAAGCGCTTTTGGCAGATGTTCCTGCGCCAGCGCGCAAACGTCCCCCGGCTAAAAAAGATGCACCTAAGGAAGATGCACCTAAGGAAGAGTCATCTAAAAAAGAAGCCTCTAAAGAACAGGCGCCTGCGGCCGAACCCGTTGAAAAAGAAACTGCTGAAGCTAAGGAAAAGCCAGTAGAAGAAAAAATTGTAAAGGAAGAGCCTGCAAAAGCTGAGCCCGTAAAAGCTGAGCCCGTAAAAGCTGAGCCCGTAAAAGCAGAGCTGGTAACAGAAGAAACGCCTGTACAAGAAGCACCCAAGGAAGAAGCTCCTCAGCAAGAGCCAGCTAAAGAAGAAGCTCCAGTGGTAGAAGTCCCAGCAGAGGAAACTCCTCAAGACAGCCAGGACGATCAGAAAAAGACAGCCGAGTAATCCTCAGTCGACACAACCGTTTTTTAATCCGAATACTCGCGGCACCAGAGCAAGGTGCCGCCGATCACCGTTGCCGGTAACAGTAGCAAGTTAAGGACTGGAATCGCCGCAGCACCAAGCGCAGAAAAGCCAAAACCCAACGATAGCCAACGCTGTTTCCCGGCCATCTGCCGCACCTCTCTAAATGCTACCTGATCTGCATCCGCAGGGTAATCAAAATACTGTATTGCCAGTGTCCAGGCCGCCCAGCTGCCTGCTATTAGTGGCGCTGCGATATTGATTATGGGTATAAAACTTATAATAAAAGTTACCAATAGCACCCCAATAGTGCGTGGCAATAGATAGGCTAGTATCTGTAACTCACGGAGAAAGCTATCCCGAGCTATCGCCAGTAATATTGTTAAGGTCTGAGGTGTTGGATCGCTGTCGCCTCGCTGCATGGCAATAACCCGCTCGGCAATAATCCCGTAAAATGGCGAGCCGATAAGATTGGCAAATAGAGTAAAGGTAAAGGCGTAGACAACCAGCACCAGCAGGGAAAATAACAGCCAGATGATCCATGCTAGCCACTGCAGCCATTCCGGTACAGAGGCAGTTAACCAGTTGAGCCAATCGCCAACCCAGATGCCGGCAACCCAGGTGACCGCAGAGAACAGCAGAATATTAATCAGCAGCGGAATGATCACCAGCCAACGAATACGACGATGCCAGAGCAGCTTAAAGCCTTCCATAATCAGTGAGGGGGTTGCGAACGGAGACAGTTTGGTCGTCATTGTTGATTTGATCCTCGGTGCGGGCAGTGCTAATTTTTACAGATAAAAGAATAGCATCTATGCTTTAGCTAACTGTTATTTTCTAAGGATAATTTTCGCAGGGCAGAGTATGAAAAAGATTAGCAAAGTTTTATCGATAATCATTTTGCTTCTTATTGCGCTAGTGATTTTTGTGGCGATAAACCTGGATCGTGGCATAAAGGCTGCCGTCGAGACCATTGGCTCGGAGATGATCCAGTCATCGGTTACCCTGAGTTCGGTAGATCTATCGCTGACCACAGCCAAAGGCAGTTTTTCGGGATTGCGGGTGGCCAACCCAGAGGGGTTTTCTGCGGTTGACGCATTTACCCTGGGCGAGATCAGTTTTGCGATGGATGCGGACTCCCTGGCCAGTGGCACAATTATTATTGATTCCCTGCGTATTGTGGCGCCAGAAATTACCATGGAGCGCGCCGATGGCCGCAGCAATCTCGATCGTATTCAGTCCAATATAGCCAGCTACCTCGGTACAGATGCTGAACAAAGCAGTACGGAAGAGGGCGGTAAAAAATTTATCATTCGCGATCTGAGAATTATCGACGGCAAGGTTCGTTACGCCATTCTCAATGGCAAGGGAATTGATCTGGCGCTACCAGATTTGCATCTTACCGATATAGGTCAGTCGGCTGGAAATGATGGGGTATCTGGCGCTGAGGCTGCAGGAGAGATTATCAATGCGATTGTAGGTGCCGCCAGCAGTGCGGTCAGTCAGTCAGGGGCGGTTAAGGAGTTGGGGCGATCACTGGAAGATCAGGTTAAGGAAAAAGCCGGTGCGCTGAAAGGATTATTTGATAGAAAGTAGATTGATAGAAAATAGCTCGACAGCCAGTGATTACGCGACAGCCAATGATTAAGAGTGGCGCATAATGCGCTGTTTTTGGCGATCCCAGTCGCGCTCTTTTTCATCCTGACGCTTATCGAAATCCGCTTTGCCCTTGGCCAGGGCAATCTCGCATTTCACCAGATGGTTCTTCCAGTAGAGCGCGGTACAGACACAGGTATGTCCCTTCTGGTTAACTCCGGCCTCAAGTTTGTCGAGTTCGCGGCGGTTGAGCAGCAGCTTGCGTGAGCGGATAGGCTCGGTGACATAATGGGTCGAGGCGGTTTTCAGTGGGGTAATATTAGTGCCGATTAACCAGGCCTCACCATTCTGTATCAGAACGTAAGTGTCGGTTAGATTGACCTTGCCATCGCGCAGGCTTTTCACTTCCCAACCCATCAATGCAATCCCCGCCTCAAACTTTTGTTCGAGGAAATAGTTATGCTTCGCCTTTTTATTTAGGGCGATAGTGTTCGATGGGGCTTTGGGTTTCTTTTTGCTCATAGTAGCCAATTATACGTCGGCTGGTCTATTTATCATAAACAAATGCGCCGACCCCGGATGTTTTTTATTAGGAACGCTCTGGGGATAGAGTTACAATTCAGGATAAAAATTGGAGAGGTTTTATGGGCTTGCAACAAAAAGGGATGCACGGAAC
>JABBBF010000129.1 GCA_018607545.1 SAR92 clade bacterium
ATCATCCAGTGCAGGCTTATCATCCAGCTTGTAATAGCCGCTGCAAACCCAGGGACCTTTAACTTTTAGTACCCCAGAGGCAATTCCATCCCAGGGCAGTTCATTGTCGTCAGCATCGACGATTTTCATTTCTACACCATAGACGATTCGGCCAGCACGAATGCGGTAGGCATCTATCTCTTCCTGGGACATGCCTTTCATCCATGCCATAGGCCTGTTGTAACTTCCCAGCGGGCTCATCTCCGTCATTCCCCACCCGGCATGCATCCATACGCCGTGTTTTTCCATCTCTTTCATCAGCGACAGCGGGCAGGCTGAGCCACCGACCACAACATTCTTTAGTGATTCGACCGTCTCTCCCGAGGCGTTAAGGTAGTTCACAAGGGCCAGCCAGACTGTTGGCACCCCTAGGGAATAGTTAATTTTTTCGCTGTTAATCAATGCTGTCAGGGTTTCACCATCGGCCATTTTCGGGCCGGGGAAGACCAACTTTGCACCGACCATGGGCGCGTTGTATGCGGTACCCCAGGCGTTGACATGGAACATTGGCACGATCGGCATAATCACATCGTCACCAGAGAGATTCATAATATCCGGCAGTGATCCCATCACTGAGTGCAGCAGCGTGCTGCGATGACTGTAGACAACCCCTTTGGGATTGCCTGTTGTGCCCGAGGTGTAGCACATTGAACTGGCGGTATTCTCATCGAACTCCGGCCACTCAAAAGTATCGCTCTGGGAGTCGATAAAGGTCTCGTAGCAGTGCGCGTTGCGCAGACTGGTATCGGGCATATTGGCTTCATCGGTCAGCACCACAAATCCCTCTACGGTTGGCAGCCTGTCTTGCAGTTGCTCGAGCAGTGGCACAAACAGCACATCGGTAAACACCCATTTATCTTCTGCATGATTAATAATGTATTCGATCTGCTCGGGAAATAACCTTGGATTGATGGTATGGCAGATCTGCCCGGAGCAGGAGATGCCGTAATAGAGTTCAAAGTGCCGGTAGTCATTCCATGCCAGAGTGGCAATTCGATCGCCCATTTCAAAACCGATGTCCTGCAGGGCATTACCAAGCTGTCGAACCCGCCGGAAGGCATCTTTGTAGGTATAGCGATGGCATGGATTGTCCATGGTCACGGAGACAATTTCGCGGCCACCATGAATACGATCAGCATGCTTCATTATTGTTGTTATAGTTAGTTGGGAGTTCATCATTAAGCCGTGCATATTAATTTCTCACCGTCGTTCAATAATTCAGTGCCTAAGACTAACACTCAGGCAATCTGTGTAAAACAATTTAAAGGTGAACCACAGGTCACAACCTTGGCAAGTCTTCGGAGGTAGGGATTTTAGAAAAGCTACAGTTTTGTCGGTATTTCCTGAAGGTGGTGTTCAATCTGCTGAAAATCCGGCAGCTGCATAAACTGCCCTTCAAAGTCGATGTTGATACTGATGCACGGCGCTAATTCTGCCCCATCCTGAGCCGCCAGAGCGGAATCTTCCTCGATTCTTAAGGTATGGGGAAAGCCTTTGGAAATAATTGCGTAATAGTGCTGCTCATGGCCTTCGAGCAGACTGTTAAGAACCAGTATTCGCGTGCTGTCGGCAAAATCTTTAGCAGGTTTATTGGCTTGCAGCCCAGCAAAGTCGATTAACGGAATATCCAGATTGCGCCAGTTTATCCAGCCGAACATCCATGCTGGCGCCTTTGCATCAGCGATGACCTCCTGATTGAGAATAATTTCCGCCACTGCAGTCATCGGTATCAGAATATTTGGGCTGCCCCTATGGGAACAGCCTATATTGACCGAAAGGCAGTCTATCTTGGCCACAGATCCCTGTTGATCGAGAAAAAACAAACTCATTGGCTAAACGCCTCCATTTGATTTACATCTTCACTTATTCTTCTGGCAAGCTGGTCTACACTGCCAATAAAGTCGGTTTCACAGCGCTGGATTACCGCCTGGGGCATAGCTGGCACTGTGCATTCCTGCGGATCTTGGACCCAGACCTGACCGGCGTACTCTTTAAGTGCACAGCAACCCCTGGCGCCATCGTCGCCCATTCCAGTAAAAATTATTGCACCGCAGTCCTGGCGGTAGAGTTGCGCCAGGCGATTGGCCAACTGGTCGATCGAGGGCGCGTAGTGGCCACGCCACGACGAGGCAAAGCGCAGTATCCAGCCCTCTCGGCTAATCCTTGTTTCAAATTGCGGCGATATAACGGTCACTGTGCCGGGACGAATAAAATGCCCTGTTGATGGCTCGCGAGCTGGCCATCCGGTTTGGGTTTCGATCATTCTCAATACTGTCGCTATCTGTTGCCCGGGAATATGCTGCGCATAGACAAAAGCCAATTCACTGGTTACAGGCACGCTGGACAAAAATTGTCTTACTGCCTGCAGCCCTCCCGTGGATGCACCGAGGAGCCAGATCCTTTTTGCATTCAGGGGCTGCATAGGTTGAAATCAGCTCCCCACGGTTAACAGTTGATTGAGTGTTTTCAGCAATTGCTCTTCCTGATAGGGTTTGCCCATATACTGGTCTACGCCCAGCTCCATCGCGCGATGGCGGTGTTTTTCACCGGTTCTCGAGGTGATCATCACAATGGGTATATGCTTTAAATCCTGACTGGCTCTAACCCGCGTAGCCACCTCAAAACCATCCATTCGCGGCATTTCAATATCCAATAAAATCACTGCGGGTATCTCTTCCTGCATACTTTTTAGGGCTTCAATACCGTCTTTAGCGGTCAGCACTCGATATCCCTGACGGCGCAATATCCGGCTGGTTACTTTCCTCACCGTTACCGAGTCGTCGACAACTAATATGGCGGGCGAGAGACCAATAGATGATATGCCCTGAGTGGATGACTGCGCCGACTCCAGAGCTTGCTGATCTGTCTGGCTAATGCTCGGCAAATCAGCACAGGCAACTCTGGCCAATTCATTGAGGTCGATAATTACCACCACCTGACCATCACTCAAAATCGTCGCTCCTCCCAACCCCGGAACTCCAGAGAACTGTGGGCCCAGGGTTTTAACAACAATTTCTCTGGTGCCGACAATTTCATCAACCTGAACTGCAAAGCGCCGGTTGTCGGAGTGAAATAAAACCAGTGCTGCATCTGCATCGAGATTATCCGAGCGACGACTGATCTCCGCATTGAGCAGCGTGCCCAGATAGCAGAGTTCGTACTGGCTGCCCGCATAGCTGATAACACCGCCACCCTGCATGGCCTCTTCAATAGCGTTCGAAGACATAAAATGCACGCCATCAATGGAGTTTAGGGACAGCGCATAGTGATCTCCGGTGACATTAATCATCAGTGCACGGTTAACCGACAGGGTGAAGGGCAAGACAATAGTGAACTGGGCTCCACGACCGGCAGAGGTTTCAATATCCACAGTACCGCCACACTGGCGCACTTCACTGTTAACGACATCCAGACCAACACCGCGCCCGGATATCTGGCTGACAGCATCAGATGTTGAAAATCCCGGATGAAAAATAAACTGGGCAATCTCATGTTCCGACAGCGCGGCATCTGCACTCATCAGCTCTTTCTCAATGGCTATTTGACGAATACGGTCCACATCCAGACCGCGACCGTCATCGGCGAGATGGATAACAATGTCCCCACCCTGCCTATAGGTGGTTATCGCGATGCTGCCAGTGGCAGGTTTCCCCGCCTCTGTGCGCTGCTGTTCTGACTCAATACCGTGGTCAACGGCATTGCGAATCATATGCTCGAGGGGCGCTACCATTCGATCGAGAACGGATCTGTCCATTTCTCCATGGATATTATCCATGCGCAATTCAACCTTTTTGCCCAGCTCAAGCCCGACCTGCCTGACGATTCGGCGCAGTCGGGGGACAATTCGCGCAAATGGCACCATACGCGTTTTCATCAACCCCTCTTGCAGGTCGGTGTTAATCCGCGATTGGTGCAAGAGCAGTGTTTCAGTGCCTATCAATTTCTCGTTAAGGGTCTCTTTAAGATCATGCAAATCCGAAGCGGACTCCATCAGGGAGCCGGTCAGCTGCTGAAGATGGGAGTAGCGATCCATTTCCAGGGGGTCAAAGCTGTCGGCTTCTCCCGAGGCTTCAATTTGCTCACGGCGGTAATCAATCTGCGCCTCAGTCTCTGTACCCAAGCGCCTTACCTGCTCCTGCAAGCGCAATACGGTAGCATCCATTTCATCGAGGAACTGATTAAACTCGCTGACCTGTTCTTCGATTCGTCCGCGAAAAATTATATTTTCACCGGAGAGGTTAACCAGGGTGTCCAGAACCTCAGCGCCGATGCGGACAACCTCTTTAATCTCGCCCTTTACGGAAAATGATTGCGCTGCGGCCCCTTGAGATGCCGCGGAACCTTGATCTCCTGCAGGCTTGACCCTAACCAAAGGCCCGGCTTCCGGCGCCGCTCCGTGGGCCTCAATAGCATTAGAATCTGGCTGCTGTTTTTCAGCTTGATTTTCAAACTCTTCCATCTTCTGGCGAAGGGCTTTGATATCACCGCCGCGGGCGATTTGACGAACAATTTCGTAAGCCCCTACCAGCCTTTCCTGCTCTGAAACTATTGCCTTAAAGAATTTTTTGTTGTGCTTTTTGGTTTCATCAATCAGTGACTCTATAGCATGAGCTCGCTGACCCAGAGAGTTGAATCCGGCCATTCGCGCACCACCTTTTAGGGTGTGTAGATCGCGTTTTATGCGATCGGCAAGTTCTACTTGCAAAGGGTCGGACTGCCAGGCCAGTACCGACTCTTCGATGCTACTAATAATGTCGTCGGCCTCTTCCACAAAGACGCCAACAATCTCCACATCGAGATCTGTAGCAATCAGGGTTGTTGAAAGCTCATCTGTTGATTGCCGGTCTGGCTTTTGCTCGGGGGTCTGGCCTTTCTCAGTCATCGGCTCAGCTGGTTCCTGACCTGCATCACTCTCCGGCGGAATGAACTCTGGTAGCTGATCCTCAGCCAACCGCTCTTCTGGTTCCTGCTCTTTTGACTCCTGCTCTTCTAATTTTTGACCTGGCTGCTCTTCCTGCTCCGGCTCTAACTGCTCCGGCTCCCGAGAAGCTTCCGTCAATTCCTCGTCTTTTCGAAGCTGCTCTTCCTTAAGCTTTTCGAGATCGCGCTTTTCCTTTTCAGCCAACTGCTCGGCGAGCTGATCTTTTAATGCCAATAATTCATGCTTTTGCGTCTCTTGCAGGGCATTTAAATCCTGGTCTGCGGCGAGCATATCGAAAAGGTTTAGCAGTGTTTCATGATTGTCCTGCATAACCTCAATCACCTGCCGGGAGGGCACCTGACCTAAGCCTTGCAGCAACTGATAGACCTCAGCCATTAATGCAGAGAGCTGCAGAATCGGCTCTATCTCAGCATCCTTTAATTTGCTTCCAATCTCATTTAAATCACTGAGAAGTTCATAGTAAACCACTCGCGGCGGTGCGGTTTGCTGTTGCAGGTGAGCGTATAACTGCGGGTAGTTTTGCAGTGACAGCAATCCCTCTGCCATCAGCTTTTTCACCGCAGAGAAATCCTTGCCACTGCCCTCACTGTCGCCGCGATTCAAAAGATGGCCAACGGCTTTTTCGCGGAGCTCTGCCAGTCGCGCGCGGAACATCGGCAAGCCTTCCTTAGGGCCGGCATCACCGCCGGTCATGCTGGTCAATGTGCTGCGGAAGAAGGCTGCGGCATCTTCAACAAGATGGACAATATCTTCATCGAGACAAATATGGTGATGGTGTAGCTCTTTTATAAACTCTTCCAGCGGCGCAACCAGCTCACTTAGCGCGAAGAAATCAGCCATCTCCGCCGTGCCCTTGAGTGTGTGCAGTGCTCTCTGCAATGACAGCGGCGGCGCTTTATACAGTGGCGCCATACTGCGGGTTGCGGCGACAAAATCATCAATGGTTTTTAAATGTCCCTGGGCCTCGTTGACAAAGATTTCCAGCAGTATCGCCTCATGCTCTTCCTCTTCGGAGACGCCTTGCTGAAGATCTTCACTATCCGGTTCTGCTTCGTCTGGCTCTGCTTCCTCCAATGCATCAGAAATCTCTTCTTCAGCCTCGGGCTCTGCTTCCTCGATCTCCGCCTCTTCGGCAAGAACTGCGGGTGAGTCTATTTGCTCATCTGCTGTTTCTCTGGGCTCTGGTTCAGAAGTTTCCACTTCTGAAGCTGTGTCGGGTAATTCACGGCTATCCGGTAATGGCTCAAGTGCCTCACCTTTAGCAAGTCGCCCTGCGCTGGCTATGATTTGCTGACTAATTTCTACGCTTGGTGTGGGGCGCTTTTCAGCAAAGGCTGTGATTAGTAACGGCATGCGCTGAATACACTGCTCCGCCAACTCAACCATTGCTTCACTGCAACTGATACGTCCATCAAGAACTCGGTTTAGCATATCCTCAATTGCCCATGCCAACTCACCAATATCCTCGGCACCGACCATTCGTCCGCTGCCCTTGAGGGTGTGAAAGGCACGACGAATATCTGCAAGCTGATCTTTTGACTGGGGCTGATCTCTCCAAAGAGGAAACAGGGAATTCAGGCTCTCTAAAACCTCTTCCGCTTCTTCAATAAATATTTCGACAATCTCATCATCAACGCCTTCGCTATCGTTGCTATACGGTGGCGCAGATTCTTGATGCTGATCGTCTGTGTCTATCGATATCTCAGTTTTATCACTGTTATGAATATCTTGCAGTTCGACCAGCTCTTCGAGAATCTCTTCCGGTTCGGCATGGAGTTCTCTATCAACTTCAATTTTCGGCTCAGCTGATCGGCCCTCCAAGAGCGTGAGAATGCTCTCCTCTGCTGCAGCCAGAACATCCTCCTGCTGGCCAGTTGTATCTCCATTAAATTGCTCAAGATAGTATTCAACGATGGTGATGGCATCGGCAAAGGTGTCGAGCGCATGCCATTCCACAGCGCGTCCCTGATTGATCAGAACCTCTTGCACATACTTTAAACAGCCATCGATCACCGCCGCCGCCCTGGTTAGACCAATAATATTCAGTGCACCCTGCAGTTCTTGAAACATAGTCGGCAATTGCGAGAGCAGCTGCAGATCCCACTGTGAGTTTATAAACTCAACAACAGCTTCTTTTATACGCTCAATACCGGTTCGCGATTCAGCTAACAATGCATGGGTCGCACTGTTGTATTCAAATTGGTTTTGCTGACTGCCCAGATCGACGCTGCCAGAAAACTTGTCCGGCCTCGCCGCCCAGGCATTTAATGCCAGCTCGACTTCGGTGAGACTCTGTACTGTGTTGATAACATCGACATCATTAATACCGCAGCCATCCGCAGTAAAAATCTGGCGTAACTTTTGCTCTATCTTACTGATCGCATCGCGCAATTTACCCTGCCCTACCAGGGCCAGAGAATCTGCCATACTGAGCAGTATCGGTAGGCTATCGCGAACATCATCAGCGGAGAGTCCTCCCTCCAATGAGAAGCGTTCCAGTGCTGATCGCACATTTGCCAACTCCCCCTCAATCGCACTGACTAGAGCACGAACCACCAGCGGGTCGTACTGTGGCATCAGTCGTCCACCCTCTGGATTCACTTCCCCTGAAGGAAAAGCTTCGGCAAGACTGTAGTCAGCCCATATCGCCTTGAGCTCTTCAGTACTGGGTTCGACAGTGGTCAGGTAGTAGAGGAGATTTTTTAGCAAGCCAGAATCTACACCACAGCTTTCACCGGAGATGGCTTCTTTAGCCTGCATTTTCAGCTGGCTATCGAGAGCTCGAAAAAGTTTTTTCAGGGCTATACTGAAATTGACTTCGCGAGAAGAAACCAAACCGAGAATTTGTCTCGCAATGCGCCATAGATCTTCACGCCAGCTGCCCCTGGATAATTCCTGTATTCGCTGCAAAACTTTTATCAAGTTGGCGCAGTTTTTACTTTTTTCCTCGCCTTTAATCAACTTGATTAATGACAGCTGATAGACCTGACGCAGACGCTTGATTAGATCTGCCATCGCAGTTGGATTTATATTAGTTTCTGGCAGAGATACATGTTTAACAGCGGTTAAATCAGGCGAAAATAAAATACTTTCAGAGACTAGCGCCATTCCCTGTGCAGCCCGCAAATCATTGAGCAATATAATCAGCGCCTCTGGACGATCCTCTCTGCTGGAAAGTATTTGTCTAAGATAAATTGGTAGTTTAATAATTGCCTGAACAAGAATTTCACAGGCTTCATTAATATTGGAAATTTTCTTGTCGAGAATCCTCTGGGTGAGCGCTTCCATCTCTTCGACCAGAAGAATACAGCCCTCGCACTGAAGAATTTTAAAAGACCCGGCAATCTGGTGCAGATGCCCGAGACAAAAACGTATTTTTGTCTCGTCACTGTTATTTTCAGTAAATGCTTCTAATTCATTGAAGGCCGATTGCAGGCTATTTTCAATCTCGCCAACAAGCCATTCAAGACCGGTAAAGGTTTTTACATTTTTTACCTGTAATTTCTTTTCATGAATATTTTCTTCATGAACCCTTTTTCCATGAACACTGCTCATCGAGCCTCTCCCTGTTCAACAGTCTTATCCCTGATATAGGCCTGAATATTACGCTGGGCAACTCGAGTAAATCCGCTCGGCAACCAGTTGCTCAGTTCACCCAACCCCAGCATAAGGCAACCTCGATGATCCAGATGGTTGCTCAGCTGACCAATAATCTCTCGACGCTTCCAGCGACGGAAATAAACCAACATATTCTGACAGTAGATCATATGCATTTTGCGTCTTATAAGAGGCGATCCATCAGTCAATATATTGCTCTTTAAAAAACATACTCGGCGGCGCAAATCCGCTTTTACACGCCATAGCCCACTACCAACCGGATCGAAATAAGCGCTGTTGACAGGCTTGTCTATCACTGCCATTTTACTTTCGCGGTAGATTCCTCGGCGCGCTTGAAAAATCGCCTCGCGGCTTATATCTGTGCCAATAATTCCATAGCGCGGCTCCTGGCCCTCGGCCTCCATCGCCTGCTCAACTGTGATCGCCAGCGAGTAAGCCTCTTCGCCGGTTGAGCACCCCAGACTCCATATCCACAGTGGTCCAGTAAAAGACTTCGCCCTGACTGCATCCCTGACCCAGGCATGCACATAATCCATAGAAGGACGGTGGCGAAAAAAACTGGTTTCTTTAACCAGCAGGCTGTCGATAAGGCCACTCCACTCCTGAGCGCCTTTGGCTATATCCAGAGCATCGCTCATATACTGATCAATATCCCGAGAATCCAGCGCCTTCATTCTGCGTTCGAGCAATAGCGCCAGCGCTCTTTCACGATCCGGCGTAATTTGCACGCCAGTGCGCTCTTCGATAGTCGCTTTCCAGACATCGAAGTAACCGAAATCGCTATTCTGGCTGATTGGATTCTCCATTCTGTAAAGCGCCGGCAACTCTATATTCACTAATTACCTAGTTGCGCTCGTCCTCGGTCAGCATGGCTTCAATTTCTGCCTCAAATTCTTCGAGGTTCTCAAGCTCTACTTCCTCGTCAACCTCTAGGTCTTCATCAAGCTCTTCAACTAATTCTTGCTCAGGGTGAGCGCTCTCTGGCGATACAAAACCGAAGTCGGGCATCTCACTTTTATCCTGGATAAAGGTTTGTTCGCTGTCGTCGGATTCTTCAAACTCGTCGGCATGGTTATTTTCCGGCGCCTCCGCCACAGCAAATAAATTGCCCAGAGATCCATCATCCAAATCGCTCAGTGCATCCGGTTCATTGCTAGCGACAATTTCTTCGTCAGTATTTTTGCCGGGGAGAATAAAGCCACTGACCGAGTCTTTCATTTCAACGGCCATGTCAGCCAACTCACCAATTGAGTTCGCTGTATCGTTGGTTCCGGAAAGGGTTTGCGAGGTAATTTCCTGAATAACATTCATCGTGTTGGAAATATGTGCGGAGGTGGTGGCCTGATGTTTTGCCGCCTCGGAAATATCCTGAATCAACTCTGCCAGATTGGTGGATACAGTTTCAATTTCTTCCAGAGCAGTACCTGCACTGTTGGCAAGTTCGGCACCTTTAACAACCTCTGCGGTTGTTTGCTCCATCGAACTCACCGCTTCGTTAGTATCGGTCTGAATGGTTTTTACCAATCCGGCAATCTGTTTGGTCGCTGTTGCCGAGCGCTCGGCAAGTCGCTGAACCTCATCCGCTACAACCGCAAAACCGCGACCGGCTTCACCGGCCATGGCCGCCTGAATTGCCGCGTTAAGAGCGAGAATGTTGGTCTGGTCGGCAATCTCGTTAATCAGCGAAACTATATCGCCGATCTCCTGGGAACTCTCGCCCAGACGCTTAATTCGCTTTGCGGTGTCCTGAATCTGCTCGCGAATTGTGTCCATGCCGTCGATGGTGTTGCGCACCAATAATGCACCATTTTTTGCGATGGATACCGAACGCTCTGCCACCGCCGCCGACTCAGCTGAGTTTGAGGAAACCTGATCGATAGTTATTGCCATTTCATTAATCGCCGCTGATGCGCCAGCAATCTCCTGAGCCTGATGCTCGGCACTCTGGGCCAGCTGCAGCGATGTCGCCCGCGTTGCATCAGCAGAACCTGTTACCTTAGCCGATGAGCTGGCGACGTTTTCTACCAGGCTTCTCAACTCGGCAATTGCAAAGTTAATCGAGTCGGCAATTGTTCCGGTAAAGTCTTCTGTCACCGTTGCCTCGACAGTTAAATCACCATCTGCCAGATCAGAAATATCGTCGAGCAGACGCAGTATTGACTGCTGGTTTTTATCTTTGATCTGCTCGGATGCAAGCAGGTTGCGTCTCGTCGTCTTGATGTTAATAAAACCCAATATAATCAATGCGGCAAAAAATCCGGCCACTGCCATCAGAGTAGTGAGGTTGTTAAAGATTCGTTTATCAGAGGTATTCAGATCCGCTACGGTATTGTCCAAGGTATCAAATTTTGTCAGTAATACCGGCACGTCACCAAGCAGCGTTGCAGCCGAATTGTGCGCGACGGAAAGATCATCTGCAGATTCATAGATACGGTCGATATCATTGGCAACCACATCAAAAGACGCCTGGATTTGATCAATGCTGGCGAGCGCCTCTTTATCAGTGACCTTGGTGATACCGAGAATAAAGTTGCCATTTTTCATTGAATCCAATGTATCGCGAAATACATTGGAATCACTTTTAAACTGGTCGGCAGCTACATTGGCATCGCTACTCGCGGAGATCATCTTGTCAATATTTCGACCGATTCGCTCAACGAGCCACAACTGTTCCTGGGCAATAGCAATCTGTCCGGCGGGTGCCGACTGGGCAATCAGCACATCCACCACTTGGCCGGAGTTATCCTGCAGAAGCGGTAATTTTGCATTGAGTTCGCGGGCAACTCTCGAGACAAACCGAACCGTTTCACGGTTGTCTGCCAACAGCTGCAATTTGTCACTTACCGCGCCCCAGCTATCCGCCACGGACTGAATCTGTGGACGGGAGATCTCGCCCTGATCATAGAGACGTTTTCGCAGCGCACTCCAGGCCTGGGTCATCTGGCTGTTGAGGTTGCTGAGGACCTCGAAAGCATTTTCATTAGCGGCACTGGCATCTTCTGCCAGCTGGGTAATTCGCAGTGCATTGACTCGCAGGTTTGCAATACTTTGAATATTGCTCTGGTCGTTTTTAGCCTGGCTGCTAACTTCTACGGCGCTGTAGGCGCCGACCAGTATGCAGGCAATACCCAAGACAATTATTAAAGTGCGGAACGGCGATCCTTTCCCGATATTTTCTTTCATGTAATCCTCCAAATTGATTCTGCATTGCTTTTTTAGTGGAGCGTTGCGGCACTCAACTTCTCTACACCGAAACACTCAAAAACTGACCGTCCTCAATCAGTTTGTGGGCGCAAAAAAGTGGTAATTCTCTATTTTCTTCTCTAAAACTACCGTCGATAAAATGAACCAGAGGCCCGTTATTGCGGGCCTCTTTATACTGATCTACTGCCAGCGATTTAATCCCCTGAACCGCGTCGACAATCAGACCGACATAGGTGCCATCCATATCCAGCACCAGTACCCGCCTATCCCTGACCGAACCGGCCAGCGAGCCGCCGAGGAAATCAGCGAGGTCGATAATCGGCAGCAGTCGTCCACGCACATTCGCCAGTCCACGAATCCAGGATTTAACTCTGGGCAACTTGGTGCATTCAGGAACATCCAACACTTCGCTCAGTTCGTTGAGGGGAATAACATAGTCGTCGCCGAGCACAGAAAAGCCGACCAGCTTGCGGGTCTCAACAATTTGCTTCTGTGCCGGCAGGCCGAAGCTGGACTGCCCAAAACGGCTGACAACGCTGCTGATTGCTGAGAATATATCCTTGGTCACTGCCCCGACCCCTAGTTCAGCACAGCGCTGATAGCCGACACTAACTGCTTCTCGTCAATCGGCTTTACCAGATACCCTTTGGCGCCCTGGCGCTCACCCCAAACCTGATCGGCCTGCTGGTTCTTCGCGGTGACAATAATGACCGGGATATGCTTGGTCTCTTTACTTCGGCTCAGCTGGCGAGTGGCCTGAAAGCCATTCAGCCCCGGCATAACTATATCCATCAACACCACATCTGGCTGCTCGTCTTTTGCCAGATTAACGCCCTGCTCACCAGATTCGGCAGAGAGAACGGAAAATCCATTGCGCTCAAGAATATTTGTCAATTTATATGTCTCTGTGGGGGAGTCATCCACAATCAATATTTTTGCCATGATCCAACCTCTAAGTCCTTTTTAGTTTTAAATAAATTTGTCCAACACATCGAGTAGCTCTGCCCGACCAAATGGTTTTGTAAGATAGTCGTCCGCACCAACAATACGCCCCTTGGCCTTGTCGAAAAGGCCATCTTTACTTGAGAGCATAATGAC
>JABBBF010000025.1 GCA_018607545.1 SAR92 clade bacterium
AGCCCGAAAGGGCTGGGGTTTTTTATTGGCTGGAGCGGAGCGACAGATGCCCCGCGGAGCGGGTTCACAAAACGTCAGGATAGACGTTTTGGACGCCGAAGGCGGGCGCAAGCCCGAGGGCCAAGGATGGCCCGAGTCCATTCCCGCCGCCTCCACCAATAAACAACCCCCTCCACGTAGTGGTGGGGGTTTTTTATTGGCTGATACTGGAATGAACCAAGCACAAAAGCGGGTTCAGCCGAGCCACGCAGTGGCGAGACAACGCGGGAGCGAAGCGACGGCGGCCCCGAAGGGGTGAGGACGAAGGACGAATAATTCCCGCCGCCCCACCCTTCAAAAATGCAAAAAAAGCGGAGGTATCAGGCTGGCTATTAAAAAATAAGCGGACCTCCATATAGCGACTTACACTGCCCCAGTAGCGAGGCGGCACGGGCATGCTATAGAACCTATTATCGGTTATTCAAATTTTCCTGATAAATGTGTTTAGAACCGATTGGCAGGGTATATGTTAAGCCATCATACCCGAGCGTCACTCCAGTTGAGCGAACCTTCTTTACTCCGCGCATAAAAACCCATTCCGCGATTTTGTTCGGGGGCGCTGGAACAAGGTGATAGAGAACTAACTCTTTGACGTTAGCCTTATTAGCCACTTCAGCGGCCTCAACTGGCGAGGTGTGATAATCCTGTATATCAAACATGATTTTTTCTAACTGACTATTACCTACCTTGCCAGACTCAACTTCCATTTGCTTTACAATATGTCGAGATAAGCCTTCGTGAAATAATATATCAACATCTTTTGAATACTTAATGGTGCTATCAACCTTAGTGGTATCTCCACTAATGACAACTGAGCGACCTTTAAAGTCAAAGCGGTATCCAACAGCGGGATGAATCGGAGAGTGATTTACTTCGAACATAGTGACTTTTAATGAACCATCATCAAAAGCGATGATCGACTCGTCTTCTATCAAAACTTCTTTGGCTATCATCATTCCAATATAGGGGTTTAGGTAGTCTTCACCATGATGCGCGGTGCGATAATTCCTATCCAACCCATAGGCTTGGCTAAAACCCGCAACAACTTGCTTAACACCTACAGGTCCGTAAACTTCCAGTGGCTTTTTGCGACCCTGAGCCCAAGTCATCATATTAAACTCACCAAGATCCCCCATATGATCTGAATGATAGTGAGTTAGAAAAACAGCCCCTACGCGGTCAGAAGGAATTCTCCAAAGCCCAAGGTTGTTAGTGCTTCGGTTACCCGTATCGACAATGTAGAACTTACCTTCAGCAATAACCATAATGCATGCCGCTGCTCTGTCTTTTATGGGCATTGGTGCAGCGCTTCCACATAGAATCACACGTAATGCATCGTCTACAAACAGATCATCTGGAGATCTAGACATTCTTTGGCTAATTTCTCTCTGCATCAACTGATCTTGTACTACAGGAACTTGTACAAGAAAGATCCCCGATACCACTAAAAGTCCTAAGGCTCCAAATATATAAAGAAAACGCTTCATTTCGTGTGTTCCTATAATTGATTGTCAGTTCAAGTCATCTCACCTGTCGTTAAAGACAACAAACTGATTCATCGCTCCTCGTGAAAGCAGCTGGGAAATTACGGTGATTTTTCATTTTAGTAGTGCTGATTGTAGTGCCACCTAATATCAAACCAAACAATAGTTAAATAATTCATAAACTTATAGACTAAATTCAAATCCCGCCACCTCTACTAATAAAAAACCTCAACCCAAAAGGGTTGGGGTTTTTATTGGCTGGGGCGGAGCAACGGCGGCCACCATTTATAAGAAGGGGGTGAGGGCAAAGCCCGAATAATTCCCTCTGCCAGTAAAAGCAGAGACAGTATTGCCGATGTGACTTTTCTGAGTCAGGATTTAAACGCTATGTGAGATAGGAAGGCATTAAATACTGAAAACCAGAGGTTTTGTCAGTGGTTAACCGGGGATTGCATTTAGTTTCTTGTATTCCGACGGTGTCATTTTCTCCGCATGCTTAAAAAACTCATTGAACACGGATTTGCTATTAAAGCCGGCATCGAGATAGACCTCCATAATTGTTCTATAACGGTATTCCGGCGATTTCAGCATTCTTTTCGCCTCTTCAACACGATATCCATTGACGAACTCATAGAAGTTTTTCTGGTATCTCGACTTTATTATTTGAGAGAGCTTCCTGGGGGGAATATTTACCGCACTGGATAGATCGTCAAGTGTGAGGCTGGTATTGCAGTATATTCTGGTCTCCTGCATAA
The DNA here is from genome assembly GCA_018607545.1 of SAR92 clade bacterium. The sequence goes on from JABBBF010000025.1 coordinate 2,279, forward strand.
CTTTATCTATCTGTGCTACCAGCTCAGGATTTATATTTTCCACGCCGACTGCCGACTGTTCTTCGTGCTCAAAGTCCTCCACCAGATCTACATTCCTGAATATGGAGAACTGAAGGAAAATCAACAGGTTAAAGACTATGAAGCCCAGGTGATAGGCGCTTGTGCCAAGAATCTGCAGCAGATCCAGGTCAAAGTCGTTGATATTCAAGTAATAGAGCTTTAGCGCGAGAAGCAGTGCATCCCAGCCAAACAGGGCCATCATGCTTATAACAATTATTCTCAGCCAAATCAGGGTTGTATGTTGCAGTGTCCCGTATGTCTGTTTTAGCAGCTGTGTATATCGGAAAATGATCAGCATGCAGGCGAATGCATAGAAGAGCCTGACAAACCGGCCCAGGGCATCAAAGTACAGATAGGGAGCCGAATAGGCGATGTGCTGTGTATGGATTAAGGTTACTTTCTCGGAGTGACTCAGGGTGTAGAACGAATACACCATATAAAAAATATAAATTAACAGTGGCAGCAGGTGGTAGAGAGACTTGCGATCTATTGTGAAGTCTTTAATAACCAGCGATTTCACAAACAGAAATAACAGAGCGCCCTCAATAAAGTAGGCATAGCCGCCCAGGAAAAACAGGTTTGGCGATATTTCCAGCACCCAGATACGAAAACGTTCACCCCAAAAAACCAGCTCGTGAATGGGTATCAGGGCGTGGCTGAGTAAAAACCCCACGAAAAACAGTGTTTTCAGGTTTTTGGTAGAGATGGTTCCCATTAATGCCGCGAAAAGAACACACTCAAATGCAGTGATGACGAGTATCAAATCATGGAAGTTAAAAAGAATGGCGCCCATTTACTGCGTCTACCTTATAATTTTTGGCGACCCTATCATATTGTGTCGTCGGGTGTCATTGTTAGCCTCAGCATAATGTAGAACAAATCCACATACCCTTATCTACAAGTCTTAAATTCAGGTATTTGAATAATCAGAACCTGATTTACAGCTATCCGAACCAGTTTTGTATTCATCAGGACGACCATTGGGCGCCGAAAGCGGTTTAATTATGTAAAAGTTTCCTTGGCTTACAGGAAGCCTTTTGGGAGATCTGGTTTCAGCCAGTACCTGACTGAATATCATTTTAATTATAAAAAAATTACATAATTCAAGGGGAAGAACATCAATGTCTAACTTTATTCGATTGCCAGCTGTCTTCGGGCTGTTGTCAGTTTTTACTGTGGCCAGTTGCCTCGTGCAAGCCGAAGAGGCGAGTAACGAGAGACCTGTGCTGGAAGAGGTGGTTGTTACGGCCGAGCGTCGTGCCGCTTCCCTGCAGAGTACTGCGGTGGCAGTCACTGCCTTGAGCCAGAAGGCATTGACGGAAAATGATATCTCCGATGTTACGGATTTGAGCGGATTTGTGCCAAACCTGGTGGTTTCAGGGCAGGAAGATCAGTCAGATATTAAAATCTTTATTCGTGGTGTAGGTACCAACAACCCCACGGAAACCGGTGACCAGGGCGTTGGTGTCTATGTGGATGGCGTGTATGCAGCCCGTGCCCAGGGCGCGCTGGCTCTTATGTATGACCTGGAAAATGTGCAGGTACTCAGGGGTCCCCAGGGAACCCTGTTTGGCAGGAATAACACCGGTGGTGCGCTGTTGCTGCAGACCAAAAAGCCTCAGGGCGAATTTGAAGCGGATGCGCAGATGACCCTTGGCAGCAATAAGCGCTACCAGATGTCCGGCGGGGTTACCCTGCCTCTGAGCGATACCCTTGGTGTGCGTATCGCAGGATATATGGATACTGATGATGGCTGGGTTGAAGCTTTAAATCAGGATCCGCGCGGACAGGACCATAGCTACAGTGGTGTTGCGGGACGTACGACTATCAATGATATTCCCCTAAACAATACCAAAGTAAACTCTGCTCGAATCACAGGTCTCTGGGAGCCAACCGATCAATTGAGTGTGACAGCTCAATTTGAAACGTTTTCGGATCAGGGGAATGGCGGCATATTACTGAATCCTGTGGATGTAGAGGCCGGCAGGTACCAGGCGTATATCGATTCACCAATCTTCCTCGACCTGTCAAGCGATGTATTTCGTTCGACTGTTAGTTACGACATAAATGACCTGGTTAATGTGGAATATATTGTTGGTTCTGCAGACCTCAGCAGAAAGCAGATTGTCGACCAGGATGCCGGTGTAACTTCCCGCTTCCAGGAAGCGCGAACGGAATACCAGAACACCTCTTCCTTCAGCCATGAAATCAAATTGCAAAATGTTGGTGATGCGCGTCTTTCATGGACCACTGGTCTCTACTATTTCAGGGAAGAGACCGAGATACGATTTGACTTTGATGGCCAGGGTGCCTGGCTGCAGGGTGGCGCTACATTTATACAGCCAGCCAGGGGAGCCGAATCAGCCTCTGTCTATGGCCAGTTAAATTATGACCTGACGGATAACATTGTTCTTACCGCCGGTGCCCGTTATACCGACGATATCAAATACGATCGCGGTGGTCGAAATATTATGGACTGCGGAAACGAGTTTATTCAGCCGGACCTTGGCGGCTCGAACCTTAGCATCTATGAGGATTTCCTTGATAATCGAACGGGTGCTGAAGGTGCTGATGGCCTCGACGATGTGACAGGTGGCGAGCGTACCAGGGGCCAGTGTGGGGCAACCCTGCGCAACGATGTTGAAGCCGATACTGAAAAGGTCACCTACCTGGGTCGAGCCAGCTACATGTGGGATGCAGGTATGGTCTACGCAAGCGTCGGCAGTGGCTATCGTGCAGGTGAGATTCAGGATGGTGGCGATGTTACCAACCCCGAAAACAGTGTCAGCTATGAACTGGGTTATAAGTTTGATACTGATTATGTGAGATTCAATGCCGCCGCTTTTTATGTTGATTACACAGACCTGATTCGCTCAGGTTTTGATGAAGACAAAAACCAGATTGTTACCTCCAACGTTGCAGGAGCTGAGATCAACGGTTTCGAGGCGGAAGTAGTCTGGCTGATCGGCGACGGTGGAACACTTGAGTTTGGCGGTGGTTATCTCGATGCCAAATATACCGACTACCTGGTAGACAGCCCTGGATTTGGCACCAATATTCCAGCCCTGGTTGACGAGAGTGGCGAGCTAACCGGTTTTTACAGTCTTGCCGGCAATACCATGCCGCAATCGCCAGAGTTCTCCTTTAACACGACATTGCGCTGGGAATTTGCAACCGAAGCCGGGTATCTAGCACCACGTATAAATATTCGCTATGTGGATACAGTTTATTTTAGGGATCACAACGAAAATGGCGCAGAGATCAACAACCTTATCAATGATGTTGAGCAGACCGGCTATTACAGCGGCAACCCCGCCGGACAGGATGCCCATATCAAGGTAAACCTGGGCCTCACAATCTTTGACCAGGATGGGCTAATGGTAGATCTATTCCTCAATAACGCAACAAATGAAATGACTAGATCGAGCTCATCTGTAGATAACAATACATCTGCCGGGTTCCCTGGGCGTTACGCATCCCCTCGTACCTGGGGCCTGCGCCTGAATATGAATTTCTAAAGAATAATCTGAATAAAAAAACAGAATATAAAAGACAGAATAAAAAGGTTTATCCATGAAAAATATAGCTGCACTATTGATGACATCCCTGGTTTTATCCGCCTGTGGTGGCGGTATGACTTCAGGGCCAGCAGACCCTACACCGGCACCGCCAGCCTTTACAGAGCCTGCCCCACAAGCTGAGACCTTTAGCCTGCTCAGGGCAGAGGGAACCATCTGGATGAATGAGCAGGATGAAAAAGTATCCCTGCGCGGCATTAACCTGGGTAACTGGTTAATGATGGAAATGTGGATGTTTGGTGGCGACTCAGTCTTTGGTGAAGGAATTGTTGACCAGTGCACCTTTGAGGCTGCCCTTGAAAACCGCTTTGATGAGGAAGGAGTAGAGAGAATATTCAAAGCCCACCGTGACAGCTGGATTACCGAAAAAGACTGGGACGTAATGGAAGACGCGGGGTTTAACCTGATAAGAATTCCATTCCCCTATGATCTGATTGAAGACGATGACAACCCCAAGACATTGAAAGAGGATGCCTGGGACTATCTGGATTGGGCCATTGCTGAAGCCAAAGAGCGCGAGATGTATGTTGTGCTCGACTTGCACGGTGCTGCAGGGCGACAGGGTTGGGAGCATCACTCAGGCTGTGCAGGAAAAAATGAACTGTGGAACAGTGAAACTTACCGTGATCGCACAATCTGGTTGTGGGAGAGAATCGCTGAAAAATACAAGGGCGAAGAGGCTATTGCAGGCTATGGTCTTCTAAACGAACCCTGGGGTGCGAGTCCGGCTGTTATGGCTGAATTTGGGGAAGAGCTCTACCACGCGGTTCGCCGATATGATGATGAACATATTGTAATTTTGCCTGGCCACAGTGAGGGCGGCGGTTTCACTGATTATGGTGATCCTGCAGACCTGGGTATGGAAAATGTTGCCTTTGAAATGCACTTTTATCCCGGTATCTTCGGTTGGGGAGATATAGGTTACGAAGTCCACCGCGACTGGCTAACCTGTGGCTCGATGGGTGATACAGGTGTCTGTAGTTGGGCTGGCCGACTGCGGGATGTCTATACACCAATCCTTATCGGTGAGATGCAGCCCTGGACCAGCCTGGGTGAGCTGGGGGGTGAAATTACCAGAGCCACTTTTGATCGTTACAACGAGTTAAACTGGGCTGCTACGGCCTGGTCCCTGAAGACCGTCTCCGGCGCTGGTGGCCTTGGTGCAGGCCCTTGGGGGCTGATGACAAACCCTGGCGATCAGCTTCTTATCAAGGGAAGTACCTGGGCCTGTGATGACTGGGAGTCAACCTTTGCTGATGCCTGTGATGTTTCCGCCAGAAGCGCCATGCCTAATGATGGCACGGAAACCCAGACCATGTACCTGGTTCTCAAGTCAGGATCTTTTGGTGAAACGGATGTTGTCTTCGATGAAATCAAGCTGACCAATGATGCCACCGGCGAGAATATTGTTGTCAACGGTAGTTTCGGTGATGACAGCGGCTGGCAAATGGTATCCCTGTGGAGTGATCTACCGGCAGTTGAATTTGACTATCCTGCGGGTGAATTTGCCGGTAGCGATACTGGAACTGCATTGCGTATATCTGCACCCAATGGAAACCACAATGTTGCTGTCTACCAGGCAGTTCAGGTAGAACCAGGTGCCAACTACACCATTTCCGGCAAGTTTAAGGATCTTGGCGCCTCAGGAAACCAGATGTGGGCCGAGGTTTACCTTGTACCTGAAGAGCCACAACAGGGATTGGATGTACAGGGAACTGTGCTCAGCCCAATCAATGTCTATGACTCTTCGCAGCAAGAGATCGAAGAATTCTTTACACAGTTTGCAGATATGGAATATGTGTTAAACCACTGGGTGATGGATGCCTTGACAAGGGAATCACCCGCACAGGTTTACAGCAATATTCCCGACTCGCCGCAGGGTTTCCGAATAGCGGTCACCGATGCCTCAAATGACCTGATCTGGAACCCGGTTGAGGAGCTGGTTGAAGGTTCGGTTGAAGGTTCGGTTGAAGGTTCGGTAGATGGCTATCGAGTCTACAGGTCAACGTCATCGTCCACCGGCTTTATAGTGGTTGCCGAACTGGACTCCACTGCTACTTCCTTCTCCGATGCCTACGGTGAGGGTGCGTTGGATCCAGAGGTGACTTACTACTATTACCTTACCAGCTTTAACAGCACTGATGAGAGTTACGCCAGCGATGTAGAGGCAACCGGCAAGGCCATTTTCCTGATTCCAGGTCAATTTGAAGCGGAGAGTTTTGCTGCTGCTCACCCAGGTGTGCAAATTGAAACTGTAGGCGATGTTCTCGGTGGTGGATTCAATATTGGCCACTTCGAGACCGACCGTTGGGTTGAATACAATGTATTTGTAATCGAGCCGGGCACCTACAAGGCAGACTTCCGGCTGGCCAGCCTGGTGGGTGATGTCCAGTTTGAAGTTCGAATTGATGGCGAAACTGTAGGTACAGTCACTGTTCCAGAGACGGGCGGTTGGCAGGATTATAAAACTGTCAGTATTGAGGTTGAGCTGCCACTGGGTGATTCTGTATTAAGGCTGCACTCCCTGGATAACCAGTGGAATCTTAACTGGGTCGACTTTGAGCGGGTTGGTTCAGGTTCAGGTGCAGACTCGGACTCGGACTCGGATTCGGATTCGGATTCGGGTTCCCAGTCCGGTGGAGAGGGCGATGGAGATGTGCCTGCCGCTGATGCGGCATTGATGACGGAAGCCTTTGGTGGCGCTTTGTTTGAAGAGGGAATATTCACAATCCCGTCAGGTTCCGAGGATTGGGCCGGTTTTGCCAATGGTAACAGCAGTCTTTATCCATTCTATTTTGTCGATGGCGGTTATATAACCTTTACAGGTTCTGTGCCCTCTGGGGAATCTGTTGAGGTTAATTTCAGATTTGAATATCTGCCCCACCCAGATGTCGATCCTGCCTATGATACCCAGTCAGTGATAGTCTCTGGTGCTGATGAAAGCAACTACAATATTCCTATCCTGCCCCAGGGTGGCAAATCATTTAGCTCGATGATTATGTATGTAGTGGGTCGCGATATACCTGTTGCGATCTCTAATATAGTGGTTACATCATTCGGTGATCCAGATTCAATTCCAGATGAAGAAGTTCCGGATGTAGAGGAGCCGCCTGCAGGCGAGGATTCCGCAGAAACGCCGGATGAAGAGAAATATGCCATAGCAAATCCTGAAAGCTTAACCAATGGCACAAACTCCATAGCCAGTATGGTCACAGATACTGAACTCGGTCGAAATGTAGCTGAGCTGCAAGTTCTGGAGAGTGAGAACTTTGTGCAAGGTTATGTTGGATTTCCCCTTGGGCAGGAAGATTTCACCGTAGCCTCCATGTTTGAATTTAAGGTGTTGGATCAGCAGGGCTCCAATACTGTTTGGGTTACCCTGGTTGATAGTGCCGGTCTTGAGTGGAGCGCGTGGAGTAGTGATGCAACTAAAACAGTACTCAATGAATGGGTCAGGATTGAGTTTGATTACACTGCCGCAGCAAGCTTTATTGATTTAAGCCAGGTTGCAGAAGTTCGTTTTGCGCTGTGGAACTCGGGCAGCTATCGCTTCTCTGATTTGGCTTTGCTGTTATCCTCGGGCGAGATTGTGGTGGATGATTCAGGTTCTGGCCAGGACGCCACTGAAGATTCCGGTGATGAACAGACCGATGGTCAATATACCTTCGGCACAAATGCCAATCTCACAGTTGTCGCAGATGATGAGCTAGGCAAAGATGTTGTTGAGCTGGAAGTTCTTGTAAGCGGCGATTTTGAGCAGGCATATGTTGGCTTCAGCCCAGAGCAACAGGACTTTTCCAGCGGCTTGTCGCTGGCGTTCAAGGTGCTGGATCAGCAGGGTTCAAATACTGTTTATGTAACCCTTGTCGATGCATCCGGTGCTACATGGAGTGGTTGGACTGATAGCGCTACGCCAACAGTAAAGGATATATGGACAACCATTGAGTTTGACTACAGTGCTGCTGCTCAGAGTACGGTTGATTTAACCCAAATTACTGAAGTTCGCCTGGCGCAATGGAATTCAGGTACCTATCGCTTCTCCGATGTGACAGTTGTTGCACCATAGAGAATAGCGCCTAAAAAAGAGAGACTAACCAATTGCTTAATCGGAACCTGTTATTACGGGTTCCGATTGCGATTTTCTGTCAGGGCGCTGAGGCTGTAAAAATAGAGTTAATCCGTTTACAGGACTTAAATTCAAGCCTGCAAAGGTTCGGGTTTATGTATTTTCGCTTACACGGACAACTTATATTTTACTTTCATTAGTATTAAGGGATACATAAGTACGCGTGCTTTCGTTGAGATGCGATTGCAATATTTTGTCAGGCCACTGCTAACTTACAAATAAGAATAAAAATTATGATTTTGGTTAAAAGTAACTTTTTCACAAATAATCACACCAGCAAAATTATCTGCCCGATACTACTGGCTCTGGCCGCGCTTTTCCTTAGTGGGTTAGCTGCAGGCAGCCAGAGTACCTCTGCGTTTCTTCAGTCCGAACTGGATCCGGTTGTGGAACAGCGTATTGATAAAATGATCGGTTCTATGACCCTTGAGCAAAAAATTGGTCAGATGTCGCTCAGGGATTGGGGCGACTTTAGACACAAAGATATGGATTATGTCGCTGGAGAGATCAAGGCCGGCAGAATCGGTGGATTTTTGAATATCCCGCGAAACAGTGACGACCCAAAGGCATTTAACAGGATACAAAAAATTGCCGTTGACGAAAGCCAAAACGGTATCCCGCTGATTTTCGGTCACGATGTTATCCACGGCTACAAAACAATCTTCCCGATTCCGCTGGGTCAGGCCGCATCATGGAATCCCGCTACGGTTGAGCAGGGTGCGCGCATAGCGGCGAAAGAAGCCACCAGCGCGGGCATTCGCTGGACCTTTGCGCCAATGGTCGATATCGGTAGGGACCCGAGATGGGGTCGAGTTGCTGAAACCCTCGGTGAGGATGTATTTCTGACATCAACCCTGGGAGCGGCCATGGTAAAGGGATTTCGCGGTGATGATTTAAGCAGTCTTGACTCCCTCGCATCCTGTGCCAAGCACTTTGCTGGCTATGGTGCGGCGGAAGGTGGCCGCGATTACGCTGCCGCGAATATTCCAATGGGTCAGCTGTACGACCACCACCTGCCACCCTTTAAAGCTGCAATTGATGCTGGTGCGGTTTCTGTTATGACGTCCTACAGTGAACTCAATGGCGTTCCCGGAACGGCTGATCATCACCTGATGACCGACATATTAAGGGATCAGTGGGGCTTTAGCGGTTTTGTGGTGAGTGACTGGAACTCAGTGATGGAAATGGTTGAACATGGATTTGTATCAGGGGATCGGGACGCGGCAGAACGCTCCACTAACGCCGGCCTTGATTTTGAAATGCACTCTACCGCGCTGGGCGATAATCTGCAGGAACTTATCGCTGAAGGCGATGTTAGCCTGGCTCGAGTTGACTCAGCAGTAAGGCGATTGCTGAGAGTAAAATTCGCCATGGGCTTATTTGAAACGCCCTATTCAGAGGGCAATGAAGAATTTCTAAAGGAGGAATATCTACAGGCAGCAAAGCAAGCTGCCATAGAATCTTTCGTGCTGCTAAAGAATGAGAAGAATGTTTTACCTTTAAACAAAAAACAAAAAGTGGCTGTGATCGGCCCTCTCGCTGAGGTTCCATACCAGCAGTTGGGTACCTGGATATACGAGGGCGAGTCCAAGGATTCTCGAACACTATTGCCGGCACTTGAAAGCTACCTTGGCGCAAAGAGTGGCAATATCAACTATGCCCCCGGCCTGCCCTACAGTCGAAGTAAAGACACAGCAGGCTTCAAAAAGGCAATCAGGGCGGCGAAAAAATCTGATGTTATTGTATTTTTTGGCGGTGAAGAAGCTGTCTTAACCGGTGAAGGTCATAGTCGAGGCGATATGAGTCTACCCGGTGCGCAGCAAGAGCTGATTAACGAGCTTTCAAAGCTCAATAAGCCCATTGTACTGGTGCTTCTCTCCGGCAGACCCAACACCCTGGAAGGCGTTCTGGACAAGGTTGACGGGCTTATAATGGCTTGGCATCCGGGCACAATGGCGGGGCCGGCACTAGTGGATGTTATCTATGGAGAGCAGAGCCCATCGGGCAAATTGCCCATTACCTGGCCTAAGTCCAGCGGACAGCTGCCGATCTTCTACAATCACAAGGCTACTGGCCGTCCGCCAACGGATGAAAATTACACCAGAATTCAGGATATTGATCCCGCGACCACATGGCAGCATGCGCCAGGTAATTCCTCCAATTATCTGGACTACGGGCATAGACCGGAATTTCCTTTTGGCTTTGGGCTGTCTTATTCAAGTTTTAAGTACAGCGGCCTTAAGTTGGAGCAGCAAAAATTAACTGTTGGCGAAACCCTAAGAGCCTCGGTTCAGATCGAAAACACCGGTCAGAAGTCGGCCACCGAGGTGGTGCAGCTCTATGTTCGCGATTTGATCGGCAATGTCACGCGCCCGG
>JABBBF010000005.1 GCA_018607545.1 SAR92 clade bacterium
TCTTATTATTAGATCCTGAAATGTATCAGGGGGCGTGCCGACATTGCTCACAGTGGATTCCTACGAGTTTTTAATTAACGAAAAGTACGTTTATGTTGAGAATGCGCAATTATAAGGCGGCAGTTTAATAAAGAAAGGGAAAAAGAGGGTGAATAAGGGGGCTAAGCCGCTAATTAAAATCGTCTTGTTATAATCATAAATGGATATAATGCTGTGTAGAGATTAATCTACCAGAATAGATAGCAGGTTAATCCCTCCTTAATCAACAGAGGATAGTACTAGATGTTTCATGTAAGGCATGGTGAGAAAGTTCGAAAAGCAGTATTTCCGGTGGCAGGCATGGGGACAAGGTTTTTACCTGCGACCAAGGCAAACCCAAAAGAGATGCTGCCCGTTGTCGACAAGCCATTAATTCAGTACGCGGTTGAAGAGGCGATTGAAGCGGGTATTACCGAGATGATTTTTATCACCGGTCGCAACAAGCGCAGCATTGCCGATCATTTTGATAAAGCCTACGAACTTGAGCATCAGCTGGAGATGAACAATAAAAAGGCGCTGCTGGATATAGCGCAAAATATTGTCCCCAAAGGTGTCAGCTGTACTTATATCAGACAAAACGAAGCGCTGGGTCTGGGTCACGCGGTGTTGACTGCGGCGCACCTGATTGGCGATGAGCCCTTTGCCGTAATCCTTGCAGATGATTTGATTCACGGGGAAAAAGGCGCGGTACGCCAGATGGTCGAGCTCTTTGAATACTATAAAAGTTCCGTTATTGCCATACAGAAAGTGCCTGGTCCGGAGATTTCGGCCTACGGTGTTATCAGTGGCAAGCCTCAGTCCGAGCGCGTTTATTTATTGGACGAAATTGTTGAAAAGCCAGCCTTTGAAGATGCGCCATCTGATATGGGCGTTACCGGCCGCTATATTTTCACGCCACAGATTTTCCAGCACCTCGATCAGTTAAAGCCAGGTGCTGGGGGAGAGTACCAGCTCACCGATGCGATTCAGACATTGCTGGCTGACGAGCAGGTACTTGCCTATGAGTATGAGGGCACACGTTATGACTGCGGTAGCAAGATGGGATTGCTCAAGGCAAATATTGAGCTGGGCCTTTTGCATCATCAAATAGGCGATGATCTACTTGATTACCTGACTAATGAGCTGCCAGAAAAGCTTAAAAAGTAAACGTAAACAGCTTGCTCCAATAGCGAGAAAAAACCGACAATCCAGCCTTTCTAAAAAGGGGGTCGACGACGTTGAAAAATAAAGTTCTCCTGTTTGTTCTGCAGTTTTTTGGCTGGCTTCCACTGTCCGCGGGGCGCCTGCTTGGGCGCACCATCGGTCGAGTGATCTATCGTCTGCAGCTGAGCCCAGTGTTGGTCTCGCGAATTAACGTACGCCTCTGCTATCCGCAGATGACGGCTCAGCAAATAGAGAGCCTGTGCAAAAAACGTATGCTGCAATTGGGCCAGGCGTTTGTGGAAACGCCCAGAGTCTGGTCCAAGCCCAACGCATGGCTCGAGAGCAAAATAGTTGCTGTGGAAGGGCTTGAACTTTTCCAGACGGCCATGGCCGACAAGCGTGGCACCATTCTTATTGTTCCCCATCAGGGCAACTGGGAAGTTGTCGGGCTGTGGGTCTCTCCGCGCAGTAAAATGACATCCCTTTATGAGCCACCAAAAATTCCTGAAGTGGGAACCTGGATTAAATCCTCTCGAGAACAGTCCGGTGCAACACTGGTACCAACCGATGGGCGCGGTGTTGCGGCTTTGATTAAAGCCTTAAAAAGAGGCGAGACCACGGCGATTCTTCCCGACCAGCAGCCCGAGGAAAGTGGCGGCATCTACGCTCCCTTTATGGGTGTGCAGGCACGTACCATGACCTTGCTGACCAATTTAATTGGCCGCTCTGGTTGTCAGGCACTGTTTTGTTCTGCCATTCGCGAAACAGGGGGTTGGCGGCTACATTTCTTACCCGCCGAAGAGGGACTGTACAGTGACGACAAGACAGTTGCGGTGAGCGCGCTCAATGCCGGCGTGGAGAAAATGGTCGAACTGGCCCCTGAACAGTATCAGTGGGAGTACAAACGTTTTCGAGCCCAGCCGGACGGCACAGATTTTTATGCCAATGGGTTACAGGAACATTAATTGATGGTTAAAGGGCATTTTTCAGATCAACTGGTCTGGCGGCAACCATTGCTGGGAGAGGTGAGCAAAGCGCCGGCAGAACTGCGTGACTGGTTGTTGGATAGCGGCTCATTAACGCAACGCCTGCAACAGGCCAGTGATGGACAGTTTAGTGTTGAAGTGCTCAGTCAGTCGGTGCAATTGCCGAGATTTTCAGAATGTCGTGCACTGGCGCTGGCACCACGACAGCTGGCGCTGATTCGCGAAGTACTGCTGTTTGGCCGCGGCGTCCCCTGGGTCTATGCCCGCAGTATTATACCTCTGCAAACCTTGACCGGTCGCCTGCGCAAGTTGCGCCATCTCGACAGCAGACCGCTCGGCGCGCTGTTATTTAGCGACCCCACCATGCGTCGTGAACCGCTGGAGTGGGCCTGTATTCCTGCAGATAACTGCGAATCCCTGACCCCTACACTGCCCCCTTTTAATCAGCCAATTTGGGGTCGTCGCTCAGTGTTTAGGTTATCAGGCAAGCCCCTTTTGGTCTGCGAAATATTTTTGCCAGGCTTTAAGCCCAATGAGCACAAAATAAAATGATCAGTCTTCTAAAAGCCAATCCTTGGGTGCGCCTGATGCGTCTCGATCGACCTGTAGGCACTTATCTGCTGTTGTGGCCAACCCTGTGGGCGCTGTGGTTTGCCAGCGATGGTCATCCGCAGTTATGCAACCTGCTGATCTTTACCCTGGGTGTTGTGGTGATGCGCGCAGCGGGCTGTGTGATCAATGATTATGCCGATCGCCATGTGGACGGCGACGTTGAGCGAACTAAAAATAGACCGATTCCCACAGGGGAGATTAATGCCGGTGCGGCCCTGAGATTGTTTTTTGGCCTGATGCTGGTGGCGCTGATACTGGTACTGCTAACCAACCAATTAACCATTACTCTGGCGATTGGTGGTGCAGCAGTGGCTGCGTTGTACCCATTTTTAAAGCGCGTTACCCATCTTCCCCAACTGGGGCTGGGCATCGCCTGGGCCTGGTCGACACCTATGGCATTTGCTGCCGAGACCAATGGACTGCCAATTGAACTGTGGGTGGTTTTTGCTGCGGTGGTATTCTGGACCATTGCCTTTGATACCTATTACGCCATGGTTGATCGCGATGATGATTTACAGATAGGCATCAAATCCACAGCCATATTGTTTGGAAAATACGATCTATTGATTATTGCGCTGTTGCAGGTTGCAGTGTTGGCGCTGTTACTTTGGGCAGGATTATTATTTGGTCGCGGTGCTGTCTATTATATCGGTCTGACGGTGGCAGGGGCCTACTTTATCAACCAGCATATCATCAGTCGCGGGCGCGACCGAGAGGCCTGCTTTGCAGCATTTCTCAGTAACCATCGAGTGGGTATGATTATCTTTATCGGCCTGTCTGCAGATTATTTAATCTATTGATCGCGAGCTAGTCGCGAACAAAAACCCACTGATCAGCCTCACTGAGCGCGGCATTGTAACTGTAGCCGTCGGTGTTAAATTCTTTGATCTGTTCAACCTCAGTAATACGGTTTCTAATAATATAACTGCTCATCAAGCCGCGAGCTTTCTTGGCATAGAAGCTGATAATTTTATATTTGTCGTTCTTTTTATCCATAAATACCGGCGTGATAATTCGCGCGCGGATCTCTTTTTTGTGCACTGATTTAAAGTACTCATTAGAAGCCAGGTTTACCAATACAGATGACTCTGCCTTGTTTAACTCCCTAGTAATAATATCACCCCAAAACTGGTAAAGATCCTTACCGCGGGGATTGGCAAATTTGGTGCCCATCTCCAGACGATAGGCCTGCATCAAATCCAACGGGCGCAGCAAACCATAGAGACCGGAGAGGATGCGCAGGTGGTTCTGAGCCCAGGTTAAATCCTCTGCACTCATGCTCTCGGCGTCGAGGCCTTGATAGACATCACCCTTAAATGCCAGCAGCGCAGGCTTTGCGTTGTCCTTATCAAACGGTGTCTGCCACTCTTGAAAGCGTTGATAATTTAATAGGCCGAGCTTATCGCTCAGGCCCATCAAGCTTGAGACATCCTGAGGCGCAAGCTTTTTAAGGCCCTGTGAAAGTTCTGCAGCATGGTCTAAGAGCACCGGTTGTGAAACCGCTGGTGTGTCAATGACGCTTGCATAGTCGAGTTTTTTTGCAGGAGAAATAACAATTAGCATGGGGACAGTGCACCGCTTGATGGAGATTAACAATCTTTGTGGGAGCCAGTATATCAAATTGCATTAAGCTAGCCACACCCATCAGCCAGCATAATAAGTGACGATGACTAAGGGACGCAGCCAGTGCAAAGCTGGTAGTATTACCTTATATATTCTTCATCAGCAGAGGAACTTAAGGCATGCGTGAAAAGAAAAAGAAACCGCCCTGTGCGGTGTGCAGGCTGGTACGTATTTACTTATTGGTGGCCGTACCGATTATTTTAATTATGTGGATTAGGCCGGAGGTCAGCCGCCTAAAAGGTTATGCGCTGACTGATATGTTTGCCACGCTGATTGGCGTTATGTTGGTTTTTACAATCCTCTGGAAGGCCTATCAAGAATTTTGGAAACCTAAAAAAGATGCCGCCAGAAAAAACAAAAATTGACTGCTGGGGTTGCCGACACTTCCAGATAACGCATCAGCCAAAAATGCCTTATGCCTGTCAGGCAATGGGCTTTAAATCTAAGGTGCTTCCCTGCCTGGCTGTCGTCCAGGTCGATGGCAGTAGCTGCCTCAGTTTTGCAGCAAAACCGCCACCCGCAGGAAAACAAGCTAGATAAACGATTGGATGTCTTTTTAACCGCCGTCTCTTACCAGCAAAAATGGCTGCGCGATCTTGCGAGCCTGTCGACAGGACATGCGACCGTTGTAGCTGTTCACCGCGCAGCGGAAAACATCCTGATGAAGCCCTTTGCTTGACGTCCAGTGATTGTCAACGGAGATATCTGGAAACACATTGTGATTGATCGCCGGATTGACACAGGATGATTCAGTCACCGAGATCATCTCATCGTCAGTGGGAAGACGCCAGGTCACACCTGACTTCTCAGAAAATTCTTCGGCGTAATCAATAGCTTCATCCCAGGTTAGTAGAAGAATCTCACCTTTGCAGCGAAAGTTGGAATAGCGTTGCCCAGCGGCGCAACGATACCAAACGGTTTCTGTCTCGGTGTCCCGCGCAAAACCTGCATTGGTCACTTCAAAGCGGCCTTTATCTCCTCGCGGAATAGCGTCAGTGCATTTTTCTTCACTGCGATAGTCAGCGCAACTATTCAGCATCAGCAGCATTGAGATCGCTGTAATAACAGATAATCCCCCACGGCCTGACAACCTGGTTGGTCTAAAGCTCAAAATACTGCCTCCCGCTGCATAAATTATTTATGTGCTGTGATTACGAGTTGTCAACGCCAAACTCAAGAGTACCGTTTTACGTTGCTATTCCAGCATAACTCAATGCGTCGTAAAATCGCAATCGAGTCAAGATGGTACTAATTGTGTAATCGACACAACAGCGCATAAATGAAGCCTGTTTTGCTGATAGCCTTTGTAAACTGTTGTTCGACAACGCTCAATAATTCTTCATAGCTGCCGATATAGACTGTTACTGTAGAGTATTTAGTGCTGCCTTTAGCAGATTAAGCGAGTACTATTTGCCAAACAAACAATTTAGTGTCGTCCAAGAAGTCTGTTGGGCGGCTCAAAACTTCGACAATGTTGTAAGGAAAGTTCATGGATATCGCAACGATTATTGGTCTGCTTGGTGCCTTTGGCTTGATTTTTATGGCCATCGACGACATGGCAGCATTTATTGACACCCCCTCACTATTAATTGTGGTTGGCGGCTCAATAATGGTGGTTATGTTCCGCTCTTCTCTAGGTGAATTCCTTGGCGCGGTCGGCGTGATGGGCAAGACCTTCAAAAACAAGCTGGATGAGCCGGCACAGCTTATCGAGCAGATTGTGGAGCTGGCTACCATTGCTCGCAAAGACGGTATGATCGCCCTTGAAGGACAGGAAATTGATAACCCATTTCTCTCCAAAGCCGTTTCCATGCTGGTCGATGGAACTGATGCGACAATTATTAAAAGCTCGCTGGACAGGGAGCTGGCCAGTACCAAAATGCGCCACGCCATGGGCGCCAAGATATTCTCTGCCTGGGGTGAAATTGCGCCGGCGATGGGCATGATCGGTACGCTGATCGGCCTGGTACAGATGCTCGGTAATATGGGCGATCCAAAGTCGATTGGACCGGCGATGGCGGTAGCGCTCTTGACCACCATGTACGGTGCGATTTTGGCCAATGTTATCTGCTTGCCAATCGCCATGAAGTTAGAAAATCAGGCTGAACTTGAAGCGGCTAATAATGAGCTGATTATTGAGGGCATTCTGTTTATTCAAGATGGCGGAAATCCACGTGTATTAAGTGATTTCTTAGCGTCATTCCTTGGCCCCAAAGCGCGCTCCAAACTGGCAGCCGCCTAACTAAACGATGGCTGACGATCTGGAACAAGACAAGGTCGACGGCGACGCTGCGGTTCAGCAACCCAGCGCGCCCCCTGCCGAAGAGTGTCCGCCCTGTAAGGGCGGAGCCCCTGCGTGGATGGCCACCTTTGCCGATATGGCGACACTGCTAATGGCTTTCTTTGTGCTCTTGCTCTCTTTTGCGGAAGTTAGTGTTCCCAAGTACAAGCAGATTGCCGGTTCCTTGAGATCGGCCTTTGGTGTTGCCCGAATTGTCCCGAAAATTTCTCTGCCAACGGCGACCAGCCTGGTGAAACAGGAGTATACCCCCGCGTTGGCAGAACCTACGGTTATTGACCAAAAACGCCAGCGCTCAGAAGATATTACCCAGGAATTTATTGTCAAGAAAACGGAAGAGGGCGTCGCCGACTTTAAAACCCAGGAGGAGTTTCGCAGTGTGCAGGAAGCCCTTGCCGAGCAGATTGAACAGGGTCAGGTATCGGTCAGGCTCGAGGATGACAAGGTGGTTGTCGAGCTGCTATCCGACAGTGCCAGTGGTGGGCAGGGCAAAACGGATTCAGGAAAAGGAGCTGGTGGCCCGATCAGTCAGACCACAATTGAAGTGGCTTCAAAAGTTGTCGATCTTCAGTCAATGGTTTCCACCGAGATTGAGGTGCGCAAGCAACAGCTTGCCTCAGGCGCAAAAGCTGGTGGCTTGCAGTCTGACGCTGACAGTAATAGTTCGTCTGGTGGCAGCGCCGACCAGCGCCGACAGGACGTCGATGACCAATACCAGCAAATACGAGTTGCCCTGGCAGCTGATATCCAAATGGGTCTTGCCGAAGTAGAGCGAGATGGCGACCGTATTATTGTGCGGTTGGCCAGTCAGGGATCCTTTATCTCTGGCAGTGCTGATCTGCAACCTGGGTTTGCCGGCTTGTTGACGCGGGTGGGCAATTCTCTATCCGCGACGAGTGGCAAAGTGCGTGTCGAAGGGCATACAGACAACGTCCCCGTCGCTTTTAGTGAGCGGTTTAACTCTAACTGGGATCTGTCGGCAGCCCGCTCCGCATCAGTCGCCGACTTTTTTGCCCAGAATTCAGAGCTCGACCAGGGCGCAATCACGGTTGCCGGATTTGCTGACACGCGACCGATTGACACAAACAACACCGCTGCGGGTCGTACCCGCAACCGTCGTATTGAGGTGATAGTCGATGGCTCATAATCAGAATATAGAATCTGTTGTCGCTCTGCTGTCAGGAGACTATCCCCATGGCCGATGAAGTGGATAACAAGGCGCAGGAAGACGCGATCCCAGACAGCACTGACCTGAGCAATGCAGATAGCGGTGAGGCACCACTGCCCGAGACTACCGACAGTGCAGTGGATGATGAAGTAGTAGCACCAGCGCCTCCACCGCCACCACCTGAGGAAGCAGAAGAGGCAGACTGCCCGCCCTGTAAAGGGGGTGCGCCGGCATGGATGGCGACCTTTGCCGATATGGCGACGCTTCTGATGGCGTTTTTTGTTTTGATTCTCTCCTTTGCACATATGAATGTGCCCAAATACAAAGAAGTCAGTGGCTCGATGAATCAAAAGTTTGGTGTGCAAAAAATTGTACCCACTGTCGAGCAGCCCACAGCAGATAATATTATTGCCAAGCAGTACAAAACTGCCAAGGTTGATCCGACATTGCTCAATGTGATTCAGGAGCAGACTACCTCAAAGCCGCAGCCCGAAGATCCCGAGTTAAAGGACTCTCTGAAAAAGCATCAGTTTGAGACTAACGCTGATGCCGAAGTGTTGAAAAAGAGCCTGGCCAAGGAAATTGCCGAGGGCAAGGTAAAGGTCACAATAAAAGACAAGCAACTGGTTGTGGAGATCGTAGCTGAAGCGCAGACCGGTAACAACGGCGAATCCAACAAATCGAAATCTGGCTCGAAAGTGATGCAGAGCGATCTTGAAGTCTTTGCCAAAGTCGCCTCAGCTCAGGCGCAGGTCGCCTCGCAAATTGAGGTGGTCGACAAGTCCCCGGAGACGCTTAGTGGAGATCTCAGTGGTCGCGGCACTCAGGCGGGAGAGCAGGCGATTGCAGATCAATATCAGAAGATTCGCGCGCGTCTATCCAATGAAATCGCCGCAGGCCTTGCAGAGGTGGAGCGCGATGGTGACAAAATTATTGTCCGCCTTGCTGAGCGCGGTTCCTTTCGCAGCGGATATGCAGACCTGCAGCCCGCCTTTAAACCGCTGCTCGACAAGGTGGGCCAGTCCATTGCTGACAGCTCCGGTCTGATTACCATCGAGGGACACACCGACAATATCCCCATGGCCTTTAGTGAACGATTCCGCTCTAACTGGGATCTCTCTGCCGCACGTTCAGCGGCAGTGGCGGATTATCTGCTGGATAGCTCTCCCATCGAAGATGGCCGCGTCACGGTAACAGGCCTGGCGGATACCAGACCGCTGGTGGCCAATGATTCACCCGCGGGGCGCGCTAAAAATCGCCGGATTGAAGTGATAATTGACGGCAGTTAAAGCCGCTGGCCGGCCAGTTACTCTCTGCGTTGTTCATCAATAAGTGCAAAGACGGCACGGGCGTGCTCCTCGGTAATCTTAAAGCGCTCGCGCAGCTCCTCAATATGGGCTTGCTCATCCTCAGTTACCACACCATCGCTCATTGCTGCGGCAATCTCCGCTTCAAAAATCGTTTCGCGGCGCGCCATTTGGTTGGAAAATGCCGAGGCGACAATACCGGTTAGCAGCGCCACAGTGCAGACCCCCAACAGTGCGGTAAACGCTCCAACCGCCTGGCCCAGCGGTGTTACCGGGTAGACATCTCCATAGCCAACGGTCGTCAGGGTAATCAGTGCCCACCACATGGTCTGCGGTATCGAGGCGAACTTCTCTGGCTGGGCCTCAAACTCAGCGAGATACATCAGGGAGCTGGAGAGAAAGAGTGCTATACCCATCAGATAAAGTGCGGCAAAAAATGAGCGACGCTCCTGATAGACAGCAGAAAACAGGTCTTCCAAAGCCGAGGAGTAGTGGGATATTTTTAAAAGTCGCGCCAGACGCAAAACGCGCAGCCAGCGCAGATCAATACCGCCGAGTAGCAGTGGCAGGATGCTCGGCAGAATAGCCAGCAGATCAATTATTCCGGTGAAGCTAAAAATATAGTGGAACCGCCGTCCTGAGGTAGTTTTAGCAGGGCTTTCCGTATCGGCGGCGACGGACCAGATTCGCAGTGAATATTCGAGCATAAAGATGGTCACTGAAACCATTTCAAAAATAACCAATTGGGTGTGATAGAGATTGTTGATGCTCTCTACAGATTCAAGACAGACCGCTACGAGGTTAAGGAGAATAAGTACTGAGAGAAAAAAATCGCAACCACGGCTAAGTCGATCACCGCCGCTACCTTTGTTGAGGATTGTCATAACCCTCTGCTTGTTGAGCAACATCTTGAGAATTCCCCGCGACAGATTGGAATTTATTTTTATTCTGTCGACAGTTATGCCATGCCGGGGAGGGGGGAGTCAAGGCGCAGCGGATAACAGGATTACCGTCGTTGCGCCTCTCTAGGATATTTAAATATCAGGACGCCAATGCAACGGGTTGTTCTTTAAGAAGTGATGGAAGCAGTTCCCAGGCGCTGCAAATCTCGTTTACCAGATCTTTTACTTCTCGAACCGCATCGACATCATTATGCCGATTGGCATAGACCAGACGGCGCACCAGGTAATCGTAAAGGTCGGCGAGATTGCGTGCCAGATCACCACCTTTGTTTAAATCCAAGGAGTCTTGCAGGCCATAGACAATGCTTGTTGCACGATTTAAATAACGGCATTTTTCGGCAATATTTTTGCGCTCAATTTCGCCTTCAACAGAAGAGAGAGTTTCGAGTAGGCCATCAAACAGCATCTGAATCAGTTGAATGCCATCGGCGTAGGGCACTGCAGATGCAACATGAACATTGCGGTAAGCATTGAGAGCCTTGTTGTTCATTGTCATGGGACAGATCTCCGATCCATTATTTAATTACAGTTACTAATAGAATCGGGATAACAGCTGAATTCTTTAGCCAAAAAAACAATAAACTTTATCGTCCTAAAGTTTTGGCCGAAAAGACAAATCTCTAGGGGCAGTCAGTGTAAGTGCTTTCCAGGCAGCGAGTGGCGGCTTGCTGCGCTTTCGCAACCTGGTCATCTTCCAGTTTTAGTTTGGCGATGTCGGCGATATCGGACGTAGCCGGCTGTCCATTGAGGCGCGCCACTTCACTCCAGACCAGTGCTTCAAAGGGTTTGGACTCATTATCATCCTCTCCGGCCTGGAGCATAAAGGCATACATAAACTGCGCATTACCATAGCCCTTGTAGGCAGCTTTTTTAAACCAGTATTTGGCCATTTGGTAGTTGAGATCAACGCCCTTACCCTCGTGATAGGCCAGGCCAAGCATATACTCGGACTCGACAAGTTCTTGCAGAGCCGCACGTTTAAACCAGGACGCAGCCGAGCGCTGGTTTTCCGCCACGCCATAGCCGTGGTAGTAGAGCATTCCGACATTATGTTGGGCTTCGGCCAGACCTTGATCGGCAGCTTGCTTGTACCAATTCATCGCTTGGGTGTAATTTTGCGACACACCGTGGCCTTGCTCATAGAGATGGCCAACATTGTTCTGTGCTTCGGCTGCGCCTTCCCGTGCCATATCTATCCAGGCGCGCATTGCAGTTGAGTAGTGCGCGCGATCGAGTGCGCTGAGGCCGGCCTCAAATGGGCCTGCCCAGGCAGAGCTGCTGATTAGGGTAAGGAAAATCGCAAAGCATAATGGTTTCATATTGGGTGTGATCTCTAAAAAATGACGGATATCTGCCCCGTTAAGGGCTCTATACCTCGCTAAGGCTACTTAATCTCGTTCCAGGCTGCGAGTCTGTTTCTGCACATCAATCACTGCCTGGAACAGTGCGCCCTCGGCGAGACTGCCCTGAAAGATTCCTGTTCGCTCATCGACTACCGGCAGGCTTTCACCGACAAATTGACTGACTTTAACCATGGCGTCGGCGAGATTGTCGTCGGTAAATAGTGTCAATGGCTGTCTATCGATAAAGGGTTCAATACTACTATCGGCAGCTTCGATCACTTCGTAAATAGAAATTTTACCGAAAAACTGACCATCGCTCTCGAGGATATAGGCTTCTGTATGACCACGGCTACGCATTTCACTCATTAGAGCCACGCCAGTATCGCTCGATTTTGCACGCACATAATCCTGACTGGCAAATGGCTCGATCCTCTGGTGACCCAATGCAATTGACTCGCGACCTTTTTGCAAATCGATACCGCGGTCAAGCAATTGCCGGTCGAAAAATGAATTGCCAAACACGCGGTTAGTTAGCAGATTACAGACCATCACCGCAATCATGGCCGCCACGGCGTACTCATAGGATTGTGTTAGCTCGAGAATAATTAGCACAGCAGAAACCGGAGCACCAATCACCGCTGAGCTCACAGCAGCCATACCGGCGACACTGATAATGCTGGCGATATCGGCAAAGCCAAACAGCACCAAGAGTTGTCCAGCAAGTGCGCCTGCAGCGACGCCGATAAACAATGAGGGGGAGAAGACGCCACCGAACAGGCCGAAGCCAATACACATTGCCGACATTAACAGCTTTGCAATCAGCACTGTCAGCAGCAGCGACAGGGCAAATTCTCCGGCAATCATTTGGTTGATGCTAGAGATTCCCAGACCGAGAATTTCCGGAATCCAGACGCCGACAAGACCACATATGGTCGCTGCCACAAAGGTTAAAACTATGGGCGAGGTATTTGTTCGAGTGGCAGTCTGTGCCGAATAGCGCAGCGCCCACATAAAGCTGATCGCCACCAGAGAAAATGCCGGTGCCAAAAGCAGGAGCACGGGAACCACCTCCGCCAATGGCGGCAACAGGGAGCTGATTTCAAACGTCGTGGTCTGGGGAAACCACAGGTTGCCCAGGGCGCTGGCTGAAACAGAGGCTACCGTGATCGGTGCAACTGCCCGCACTGAGAAACGCCGCAAAATCGCTTCATGAGCAAAGACCACCCCGGCAATTGGTGCGTTAAAACCGGCCGAGATGGCCGCTGCGACCCCACAGCCGAGATAGATTTCATGAGAGAGGCGACTGGATATAAAACGTTTAACCGAGATACCCATCGTGGCGCCAAAGTGAACAATCGGTCCGTATTGGCCAACGGAACCGCCGCCGCTGGCTGAGGTGAAGGCGGCCAGTGTCGAGGCGAGTCCTGTTTTGATATTCAGAGGCTCATTGACCTGATGCGCTGCATAAATAGAATCAGCTGGCCCGGCCCAGGATGCAATGCCGAGCCCGGTTTTGAGAAGGACCACGATTGCGGCAGCTGCCCACAGGAACACAACACTGGAAAAAGAGACTGTCTCGCCAGCTATGGTCAGCGAGAATAACTCACTGGCCTCCCGTAGCTGGCCGAACCACTGAACGCCAGAGACAAAGAGATTAGACACAATAGCCAGGACTGCACCAATAAGCCCGCCGACAATAATAATTGCCATAACTTCTGATAATGCATCACGTACCTTGATCATAAAACCGACGCTCCAAGAATGATCGACACTAATTGCTTGGCGACAGCTTATCCAGTCGCTCAGTTGCGGTCAAAGGTTAGTCTGTCGCAACAGAGTTATTTAAACACTTTATATACAGCGTATTCGAGTACACTGTCGCTTGGATATAAGTCAAAGATTGGTTACAGTTCGATCAGGGGAGATTGCCTATCGCGGGCTTTAGCGGTTAAGGCATGGCTTTAAACACAGTTTTGACGCACAAGAGAGAATCGATAGTTTTTGACTAATTTGCAAAACATTATTGGCCAGAGCGCGGTTATTCAAGAGCTTCGTATGCTTATCGATATGGTCGGGCCTAGCGATTCTACGGCGCTTATCCTCGGTGACAGTGGTACCGGCAAAGAGCTGGTTGCCAGGGCTCTGCATGAGTCATCGCCTCGCGCCAAAGGCCCTTTTATTCCGGTTAACTGCGGCGCGATTCCGCGAGACCTGTTGGAAAGCGAACTGTTCGGTCATCGCAAAGGCGCCTTCACCGGGGCCATCTCTGATCGCAAAGGGCGTTTTGAGCTCGCGGATAAAGGCACATTATTTCTCGACGAGATCGGCGATATGCCGATCGATCTGCAGGTAAAATTATTACGCGTGCTACAGGAGCGGCAGATTGATCCGGTTGGTTCACTGCTGGCGGTACCGATTGATGTGCGAGTGGTCGCTGCCACTCACAAAGATGTTGTTGGCTTGATCAACAAACAGCAGTTCCGTGAGGATCTCTACTACAGGCTCAATGTGATGCCCATCGAGATCAGGCAATTGAGCGAGCGGCTTGATGATGTCCCTATGCTGTTTGAGTTTTTTGCCAAACAGCACGTGAGTGCTGGCAATAAACCTATCAGGTTGCACCCCAAATCCATGCAGCTATTTCTCGAATACAGCTGGCCCGGCAATGTTCGCGAGCTGGCTAACCTGGTAGATCGATACTCGTCTCTCTATCCAGGTCAGGAGGTGGATCTGCGCAAAGTAATCCCAAGCATGGTGCCGCCAGAGATTAGGCGCCTGCCCAGCTGGACTGAAAGTGGCAGCGATATGTCAGGGTCAAACGGCGAGCAAAAAGCAGAGCAACGTGCCACTGCGCAGCTCACCTCAGATGTGCTCAGCACAATTATCGATAGCTCAGATTGTACAGAACAGAAAAAAATGGAGCGTTTTCAGGATGCCCAGCTCAACCATGAAGTCGAGCAGACCATACTGCTGGCCCAGGGTGGAGGCGCATTCCCCGAAGAGGGTCTCCAGCTCAAGCAGCACCTGCTGGACATTGAGCGCAACCTGATACGCCATGCACTGAGTACAGCGGCGGGTAATGTTTCAAAAACCGCACGGCTGCTCAATCTTCAGCGCACTACCCTGATTGAAAAGATCAATAAACACGGGTTGGCCCACAGCCCCTGACCCAGCCAGTCCCTCCCCTTAGTTTTTACTCTTAGACGCCAATACAGGTGGCAAAGCCTTGCCGCTAATTGGTCATCTTGCCGCTAACCGGTGTCAAATTACCGACTTTTGCCGGTGGCAACCAGGTGACGGTTTTCTGCCGCTTTTTATCTAACTTGCTGATTTAATTGATAAAAGATGGTTGGCACGCAAATTGCTTTTCCTAAACCAATAAAAACAAAATGATTTTTTGGTAAAGGTAAGTAACTGTGACAGATCGTAAGATGATTGATGTTCTTTGGCTCGACCCGGTTCAACCGCTAGCTCACGCGGAGGCAATGCTGTTCGCCGAAAATGGCTTGAACCTGATCCAGGCCGAGGCACAGCCTGACAATATTGCGTTGTTTGGTGCCCAGTTGGTCGTGGTCAGTTTATCTGAATCAACCCGCTACCTTAAAGAGGTCCAGTCGCGGCTGGCGGCGGTTAATAGCTCCGCGCCAATCATTGCCCGCGTCGATCGCAACAACTTTGAGCTGGGGATTCGCGCGATGCGTGAAGGTGCCCTGAGCGTTATTTCAGCTGGCCCCTTCGACGCAAGGGAGTGGCGTGAAGTGCTTGAGCTGGCAAAGTGCAAGCCGGCG
Organism: SAR92 clade bacterium; assembly: GCA_018607545.1. The sequence continues at coordinate 15,271 of JABBBF010000005.1, forward strand.
AAAAGCAGTTCTGAACAAGCATTTGTATTTGCTGATCCGGTAAGCCGCAACCTTCTGGCACTCGCAGAGCGCGTCGCCCAAGTTGATGTCACCGTATTGGTCACTGGCCCAACTGGCGCAGGCAAAGAGGTCTTGGCGCAAATCCTTCACGATGCCTCGGTGCGACATCAGGGGCCGTTTGTTGCTTTTAACTGTGCCGCGATGCCGGAAAATTTAATTGAAGATATGTTATTCGGACACGAAAAGGGTTCATTTACCGGCGCCTCAAAAGTCCAGCCAGGTCTGTTTGAGCAGGCCCAGGGAGGGACTATTTTCCTTGATGAAATTGGTGAGATGTCTTTTCATCTCCAGGCCAAACTGCTGCGTGTTTTACAGGAGCGTTCGGTGGTTAGGCTCGGAGGACAGAAAGCGATTGACTTGGATATCCGCGTGATCGCCGCGACCAATAGAGACCTCAAGTTAGCAATCGCACAGAATCTATTTAGGGAAGATCTCTACTTCCGTCTGACGGCCTTTAAGTTGGCCATTCCCTCCCTGAGTGAGCGGCCGAAAGATATTCTGCCTCTCGCCGAACAGTTTTTGGCGCAACAGAATGCCGGTGCACAGGCACTGATTCTGACTTGCGCCGCGCAGTTGAGTTTGGAAAGCTATCGCTGGCCAGGCAATGTGCGTGAATTACAAAATGTTTTGATCCGCGGTATGGTCTTGGCCAACGGCGCCCCAATTGATGTGCAGCATCTTTTGTTTGATGATATTCAGACAATGAACAGTAATTCCCCCACCAATAACTATCAGCAGAGTAATGGCTTTGCCGGCCACAGTGTGACCGAAACTAACAGCCACTATGCCGCTGCCCCCACCCATCTGGCGAGTTACTCCGTGAGTTCGCCGGAGCAGTTGCCACCAGAGGGTCTGAATCAGGCAGTCAAGCAGAGTGAATGGCAGACCATTATGTCGGCGCTAAAAGCCACGCGAAGTCGTGAGCAGGCGGCAGAGCAGCTTGGGATAAGCCCGAGAACACTGCGTCACAAATTACAGAGACTGCGCGAGCAGGGTGTTAATGTCACCCGTGCTTACGCGCGCTAAGGGAGTCAACAATGGTTAGTCCAGTCCATACAGGTAATGTGGAGTCTCTGTTAAGTCAGATTCGCCAGTATCAGAATCAGGCCGCTCAGGGAGTTAATCTCTCGCCAACAGAGCGCGTCGACACCCAGCCGGCATCAGCTAGTGGGTTTACAGAACAGGTGAAAAGTGCGCTCAATGAAGTTAATGCGGCACAGATGACCGCCAAGGCGTCACGCACCGCCTATGAAAGTGGGCAGGATATCCCGCTGACCGATGTAGTGATGAATATGCAGAAGTCGTCGCTGGCCTTTGAAGCAACCTTGCAAATACGCAACAAGGTGCTCAAAGCCTACGAAGACATTATGAACATGCCCGTGTAAAAAACGCATAAAGAGAATTAAGCAATGGCAACCACAACAGTAGAAACGACAAATCAAAATCTGGCGCCGGCCTCCGCCGGGGTTCCAGCAGCCCAGTCTGGTCAGCCAGTTCCCCAGCAGGGACAGGCGCCGGCGGTATCTAAAACAACTGCCGGCACAGGACTTCTCAGTGTCAGTGAAGTGATGCAGCAACCCGCAGTGCGCAAAGCGATGCCGGCGATTATTGCTTTTTTATGTGTGGCGATTTTCCTATTGGCCTATTCCTGGATGCAGGATCCCATCTACAGAACGGTTTATCCCGGGCTATCGGAAGCTGATCGCCAGCTGGCTTATGAATCGCTCTCCGGAGCAGACTTTAATGCCCGCATCGACAGTGGAACCGGCGAATTAAAAGTACCCGACGGGCGCTATCACGAAGCGAGAATTTTCCTTGCATCCCGCGGGCTGCCTCAGGAGGGCACCACCGGAGGTATCAGCAATTTGAATGATGAAGCCTCGATGACCTCCAGCCAGTTTATGGAGCAGGTGCGCTACGTTGCCGCCATGGAGCAGGAGCTGGCACGCAGTATCAGCCAAATTACCACCATCCGCTCGGCACGAGTGCACTTGGCATCACCTAAACAGAGTGTCTTTGTGCGCAACCGCACCCCGGCGAAAGCCTCGGTCGTGGTTTCTCCCTATCCTGGCAGGCAGGTTTCGAATACTCAGGTTCAGGCGATAACTCATATGGTCTCGTCCAGTATTCCCTACCTGGCAACGGAAGATGTCGTGGTGGTAGATCAGCGCGGCAAGTTGCTGACCGATGCCACCAACTTTGCCTCAATGCAGCTCAATGCAGCTCAGATGGAACACAAACAGCGTCTCGAAGAGACCTACCGCAATCGTATCGACGCGCTGCTCACGCCAGTTGTCGGTATGGGCAATGTGCGTGCCGAAGTGGATGTACAGATCGATTACACCGAAGAGGAATCTACCTTCGAAGAGTATGATGGCAACGGCAGTGGTCCCAAGGCCCGCTCCGAAGTTCTCTCTTTGGATCAGGATGCCACGCAAGCTGCAGAGGGGGTTCCCGGGGCCACAACCAACACCGTACCGGTAGCGCCGATCACGGTAGTCAATGGCCAGCTCGGCGAAAACGCGGGCGGTGCACTGCGAACCTCGAGTAGCACAACAACCCGAAATTATGAAATGGACCGCTCGGTTCGCCATGTCAAGCGACAGGGTGGTAGTGTCGAGCGAATCTCTGTTGCCGTGGTGGTCAATGAGCCTGACATTCAACTGGGTCTTGAAGGTGAAGACGCAGCCGCAGAACAAGCCGCTCAGGGGTTCTCTGAACTTGAACTTGAGCGCTTTACCAACCTGGTGAAAGGTGTGGTGGGCTTCGATGCCGACCGCGGAGATCTAGTCACCATTGTCTCGGCTAAATTCGAAAAACCTGCGCCCTTGGAGTCTGAGGATGTCTGGTACGAGAATGCTCAGATAATCAGTATTATCAAAAGCCTTGGTGCGGCTGTAGTCTTCCTGGTTATATTATTTGCCGTAGTGCGACCAGTGATTAAGGCCTACCTGCCAGCGGTCGATAGCAGTCTTGCTGAAGATGTTCAAGCGACCAGCAAAGATGGCGAACTCAACGAGGCAGAGCTGCGCATGATCGAAATGGGCGATGATGAGTCACTCGAAGATATTAAAGCCAAGCTCAAGCCGAAAAAATCGACCATATCTGCAGAGATGCTGGATACGGCAAATACCTATGATGACAAAGTGGCGCTGGTACGACTATTGGTTGCGGAAGATTCCGGCCGAGTTGCCAACGTACTGAAGAAAATGATTCGTCCGGTCTAGGCCGACGAGGAGAAATAAGATGGCAGAACCACAAGAAAATCAGACCCCAGCTGCAGAATCGGCCCCCATGTCAGAAGAGCTCCGTGACGAGCTCAACCGACTCACATCAACTGATCGTTCGGCAGTCATAATGTTATTGCTCGGCGAACAGCAAGCGGCGGATATTATTCGCTACCTTAGCCCGCGTGAAGTTCAAGCGCTGGGCGCGGCGATGGTCGGTGTCGCGGATCTCTCTCAGGAAGCGGTCAATATTGTGCTGGACGACTTTGTTGTCACCATTAAACAGCAGACCAGCCTCGGTCTGGGCACAGGCGACTATGTTGAGAAAGTTCTCAACCGCGCACTGGGTGAAGACAAAGCTGCAACCGTTCTCGGGCGTATTATGCCTGGCTCTTCGAGCAAGGGACTGGAGTTATTGCGCTGGATGGACGCGCGATCGATTGGCGATATGATCGGTGAAGAACACCCTCAGGTCGTGGCGATTATTCTCTCTGTACTGGAATACGATGTGGCAGCGGATGTGCTCAACTACTTGCCGTCAGAAAATCGCGCTGAAATTATGCAGCGTGTCGCCAGTCTCGAGACCGTTCAGCCATCAGCAATGGATGAATTGGAAGGTATTATGAAGCAGCAGTTCTCCTCCAGTTCTTCAGCCAAATCATCCAGCTTTGGCGGTATTGGCACGGCGGCAAAAATTATGAACTTCACCAAGGTCGATCTGGAGACCTCAATTATGTCTGGCGTCTCAGGTCTTGATGAAGAGTTGGCCCTGAAGATTCAAGACAATATGTTTACCTTCGACAATCTCGCCGGGGTTGATAACCGTGCGGTTCAGGTACTCATGCGCAGTGTTGAGTCGGATCTCTTGATGACCGCACTGAAAGGTGCTGACGAAGAGGTGAGAGGCAAGTTCCTCGACAATATGTCGCAGCGTGCACGCATTATGTTCCTCGACGATATGGAAGCTAAAGGCCCGATCAGAATTACCGATGTTGAAGATGCACAGAAGAACATTATGCGTCTGGCGCGAGTTCTCTCGGATAAGGGCGAGCTGGTTCTGGCAGGACGAGGGGATGACTTTGTCTAACGTCGACTCCACGTCAGAGCCTGGTGCAGACATGGACAAGCACTCTCATGATACGCATGCAGATTCATCTGTCAGCTGGCGTCTCAATGAGCTGCTTAAAGCGGGCGAAAAAGCCAAAGCTTTTGCCTCGGCGGGATGGTTTCAGCCGGGCAATAGCCAGAGCGAAGAGGGCTTTACACCCTGGGCGCCAGAGGTGCTCGGCGTAGAGGCTGAAGATGATCCAGAGCTTGCGCTCGAAGAGGCCGTGGATGAGTCATCAGAGATTGAGATAGCCGAGACAGCTAACCCTGAACTCGAAGCTTCTGTAGACGAGAGTCCGGAGCCGCTTCCAGCAATTGACCCTGAAGAGCTTGAGCGCGCACGTCGCGACAGTTTTGACCAGGGTTATCAAAAGGCTATGGCAGAGGCGGAAGAAAAATGGCGTGATGCACGCAATGACTTTATCGCTTTAACCGAGTCCCTGCAGTCTGCGCAGTCCGAGACAAAAGATTTTTATCAGCCCTTGAAAAAGCTGGCACTGCATATTGCAGAGCAACTGGTGCGAGGAGAGCTGACGCTCTCGACAGCGGCCATAGAGCGGCTGGTCGATGGCGCGATCAGAGATATTGAACAACAGGGCGAAGGCCCGATTGTGGTGAGCCTAAGTGCGGCTGATCATCGGCAGTTTACCCAGCATTTAAGCAGTGACCTGGAACATATCAGTTTGCGCATTGACCCGGCTTTGAGTCGTGGAAGCGTAAAGATAATGATGGATGACAGCGCTGTTGAAGATTTGATCGAAACCCGTCTGGCGACAATTAGCGACAGATTGCTCGATCTCCCCAGGTCTGATTCTGCAGGCCCATCAGCAGATATTGTTGAGAGCTCTGCTCCAGCTGCTAAGGTGGACAGTGCAGATAGCGACAGCCAGTCATATGAAAGTTTTACCAATGCCGATGCCATTATTGAGGGCAACGCGGAAGAATTGAATCCCCACGAAACGCGCAATATTGATCCTCAGCAAGCGGGCAGTAGCAGTGCGCCTGACGTCGACCCATCTGCGGGTGATGAGAGCAAAGATGCTTGATTTTGCCACTGAAGTCGACAGCCAGATAGCGGCGCTGCAAGCGGATCAGCCATTGCTGAGCGGCAAGTTGGTTCGCGTGGTTGGCTTGACCCTTGAGGCCAAAGGTATTATTGCCCCTCTCGGCGCCCACTGTCGGGTGGAAAACAGCGATATGGGCACCTATGTGGACGCCGAAGTGGTCGGCTTTAATGATGATGTTCTCTATTTGATGCCGTTCTCGGAACCGGTTGGTATAGGCCCGGGCGCGCGCATATGGGTTATCTCGCGCCACGCTAAAGCATCTCTCGGTAATGCCATGTTGGGGCGCGTTGTAGATGGGCTGGGCAAACCGCTCGATGGCCGCGGGCCGATTGCTTACAGCGAACAACTTAGCCTTGAAGGGCTGGCCATCAACCCGATGGAAAGAGGCCCGATCAACAAAATTCTCGATACCGGCATTAAAGCGATAAACACTTGCCTGACATTGGGTCAGGGTCAGCGAATAGGCCTAGTTGCGGGTTCCGGTGTGGGTAAGAGCGTGCTGCTTGGCATGCTGACGCGTAACACCGATGCCGATGTTGTGGTAATCGGCCTGATTGGTGAACGCGGTCGCGAGGTGCAGGAATTTATCCAGCATACTCTCGGTGACGAGGGGCTGGCCAAATCAGTTGTGATTGCCGCGCCGGCGAATATTTCCCCTGTGTTGCGCTTAAAAGCAACATATTTAACTCATCTCGTAGCCGAGTACTTTAGGGATCGCGGCAAGAATGTTCTGATGCTCTGTGACAGCCTCACCCGCGTCGCCCATGCCCAGCGTGAAATTGGCTTGGCGATTGGTGAGCCGCCCACGGCTAAGGGTTATCCGCCCTCCGTGTTTGCTATGTTGCCAAGACTTATCGAGCGCTCAGGCGTTGGTCGTCACGGTCACGGCTCAATTACTGCCATGTACACGGTACTCGCCGAGGGTGATGATCGGGCGGATCCAATTGTCGATATAGCCAGAGCATCACTGGATGGACAGGTCATACTGTCGCGGGCCTTAGCGGATGCTGCCCACTATCCAGCTATTGATCTGTCGGGTTCTATTTCCCGCGTCATGGCCAATTTGGTCGATACAGACGTGCTCAAAGCAGCCAACCACTTTCGCAGACTGTGGACACTCTATCAGCAGAATGAAGATTTAATTCAAGTTGGCGCCTATGAGTCAGGCACCAACCCCGATCTAGATGCGGCGATTCGCCTGCGCCCGGGGATGGAGGCGATTTTACGTCAGGCCGGCAATGAATCTGTCCCCCTAGAGCAGAGCCAGAGGCTTATTATGCAGCTGGTTGCGCAGGTGGCACAGTGAAGACAGTCTGGTCGGCCCTTCTCGCTAAAGCTGAACGCAGCGTAAGAACAATCCAGTTGCGCCTCGCGGAATTAAACAAACGTCGAGAAAATGCTGAGCTACAGAAAGAAAAAGTTGATGCGTTATTACTTGATTACAATCAGCAACTTCTCAGTGTGCAGCAGCGCGATCACCATTCAACGGAAATTAATAATTACCGCCATTTCATTGTGCAGCTCGATGAATTGAAAAAGCGCGCAAAGGTAGAACAGCAGCGTCTTGAAATTGAGTGGCACGAGGTACGGCAGGCGCTGGTTGTCGCTGAGCGCGAGCGATTGAAAGTGGAGCATCTGGCAAATCGAGCGCGGGAAAAATTACACCGTGAGGCTGAAAGTCTAGAGGCGCAGGCTAACGACAGCCAGGCGATCCAGCAGCATAACTTCCGCGCGCGAATATCATAAGTCACTGCGCCGCACTGTTGTTGGCATAGCTATTGCAAATGTCTTCTGTATCAAAACCTTGTTACAGGACTGGCAAACAAAATGCTCGACTCAAAAAACATTCTTCTCGATATAGGCAGAGGCTCAACGCATGATTCCGTGGGCGCTCCGGAGAATACACAAGACCCTGCGGCCGAAACCCCCAATGCTTTTTCTGCGGTTTTTGGTCATGCGGCGGCAACCCTTAAAGCGGCCAAAAGCGGCAATGATTTGCCGCCTTCCCCGGCAGATAAAAAGCCTGGAGCCCAAGCTTCCAGTCCCGATTCCTCTCTGGTCAGTCGTACTTTAAGGGGTGGCACTTCGCTTATTGTCGGTGGTGATGAGCCAACAGATGAGGGGTTGATCGCTTTTGCTAGGGCTCAGGGTATGGATCCAGATATGCTCGGCCTGATGTCTGCAAAGCCGCACAAAATCGCTGAACAGCATGCACTTTATCAAGCGGCGGCTGCAAATATGCCGACCGGCGATACTCTTGGCGTGATTGAAGGACGATTTAGCCGGGCAGCAGCGGGAGCCGCAACGCCAGAAGCTAGCAAATTAATTGACCCCAGCGCGTTGCAATCAGAGCCGTTATCCCCGGGCAGCATTGAGCCAAAAATCGCTGCTCCCGAGGCGAGTCGAGATCTCGCTATCCATCAGCCCATGGTGACCGCGCATTCAACACCTGCCTCTGGCGAAAAAAAGCTTTCCGAGATGCGACGCCTGATGCCTGACGTGGCTTCTGTAGTGACGGGAAAGTTAGAAAAAAACCTATATATAAAGACTGAAACGTTATCTTCTAATGTTAAACTTGGCAGCGCAGTTGAAACGGTCAGTGCGACAGTAAGCCAGACTGGCGTCAACAAGTTGGTGATTGAGCCCAAGGTTGCAGAGGCCTTTGTGGGGCTATCCAAAGACCGAAAGCATCTGCCGGCAATCAACGTCGAGTCCACTTCTAGGGCTAAACTTGGCAGCGCAGATGAAATGGTCAGTGCGACGGTGAGCCAGACTGGCGTCAACAAGCTGGTGATTGAGCCCAAGGTTGCAGAGGCCTTTATGAAGCTAGCCAAAGACCGCCAGCATCTGCCGGCAACCAAGGTCGAGCCTATCATCCTGACCGCAGATAAAGCTGGAGTAATTCCTGCGCCAACCGTCGCCACAGGCGCGGTTGCGGGGCCAGTATTTGTCGAGGGCCAGACAGCCGTCGCCCAGTCAGCAACACTGGCTGAGCAGGTGACTGATCGTCAGCCAGAAGACCCCAGGCAGGATTTGCTGCGTCGACAGGATGACTATATGCAGCTCTCGCGGCAGTTAGCTGACGCCCTTGGCAAACGCCTGACGGCTCAGATTCAGCAGGGATCCTGGAGAGTTGAAATGGATCTTCATCCCAAGACTTTGGGGCGCATAGAAGTACAACTGGAGATGAAGAATGGCGAAATTGAAGCGCGCTTTATCACCGCAAACGCAGCGACCAGAGACCTTATTAACGAAGGAATGCCACGATTGCGAGAGGCTTTTCAAGAATATGGCACGGAAACTGCTTATGTAGATGTAGGCACAGCAAATCAGGGCTTTTCTGACGGAAAGTCGACAGCCTCTGAGGATGCGGAAAAAGGCGCATCGGACGGGCTGACCGAGGCATCAGAGGATGTTGATGGTGCGACGGAAAACAGACAGACAGGCTTAGAGTCTGATGAAAATGGCCTTAATATTTTAGTGTAACCCCCGTGAATTTAACCCACGGATGCGAGGATTGAAAAATGAGTGAAGAAATACTGGAAGAAGAAAAGGCAAAAAGCCCTATTTTAAAGATTATTTTGATTGTCGTCGGTATTTTGCTGTTAATCGGCCTAACCGTTGGCGGTACATTATTTGCCAGTGGCTTCTTCGATGCCGACAAAAATGTCAATGCCGAGGATGCGATTGCCGAGCTGGAGGCTGAAGCCGAAGCGCAAGCCGTTGCCGCCGAAGCTGCCGCTGCCGGACCGGAAAAGGTCAAGCAGGATTCCCCAGAGTTAACTCGCTTTGAGCAATCTTACTTTCAGCTACCAAAACCATTAGTTGCCAATATTGCCAACTCAAGAAAGGTGATGCAGGCCACGGTCGCGATCATGACACACTACGATAGCCGAGTGGTTGAGAATGTAGAGAAGCATGATTTCCCGCTGCGATTTGCCATGTTGGCTGAGATGCGCAAAGTCACCGAGGCGGAAATTGCCGACAGGGACTTTCAGGATAACCTTGCTGAAGCATTGAAAATAGAAATGAACGCGGTGCTCGAGTCCCTTGAGGATTTTGGCGGCATCGAAGCGGTTTACTTTACAGAATTCGTTGTCCAGTAGACAGCACAACTGAAACTCTGATTGCAGAGCATGTGTGAGGGCCAACATGGCTGAAAGCGAAAATTTATTATCCCCGGAAGAGTTAGATGCGCTGACATCTGGGATCGAGGACGGCTCAATAGAAGCCGACACCGGGCTGAATAATGATATCAATGTGATGCGCCACGACTTGACCAATGAAGACTCCTCATTGGGCGTTAATGTCGGCGCGGTTGATATGATCAATGAGCGCTTTATTCGTCAGTTCCGTCTGGGCTTGCTCGAAGTTCTCCGAACCACGCCAAAAATAAATACGGCCAATGTGCGGATTATGAAGTTCGGTGAATATCTTAAAGATCTGTCAGCACCACTGTCGGTCAATACTATTAAATTAAATCCGCTGCGTGGCTATTCCATGGCGGTGATTGAACCGTCGATTGTATTTGCTGCGCTGGATAACTTTTTTGGCGGCTTTGGCCGAGGTTTTGACAAACTTCCTCAGGGAAGGCTTTTTACCCCAACCGAGTTGAGCATTATTAAAATTATGCTCAATGTGCTTTTTGGTTCATTGCAGGAAGCCTGGGCGCCAATCCTGCCGATTAAATGTGATCATATAAGTTCTGAAATTAATCCTCAGTTTGCCCAGATAGCTGATGAGAATGATCTGGTTGTCGTCAGCCGTTTTGTTGCGGACCTCGGTCGCGATGTTAGCGGCAATATCGATCTGGTTTACCCCTACAGCTCCCTCAAACCGATTCGTGATCTGTTGCGCAGTCGTGTTCAGACCGGAGACGGCGATGATGCCTCTGATAAAGAGTGGAGTGCTGATTTGAAGTCTGCCGCTGTGGATGCCGAGCTTGAAATAACGATTGAACTGGCGCAGTTGGAAATGACACTGAAAAAGTTTGAATCACTGCGCGAGGGCGATGTAATCCCGCTGAGTAAGGGTGAGCACGCGCGTATGTTTATCAATGGAACGCCAGTATTCGATGCTGATATCGGCGCAAATGGCGGTCAGATGGCGGCGCGAATTGTCAAACCGCTGACACCAATTAAATAAATTTGTTAGATCACTGAGAGAAGAGACATGGCTGAAGCAAACACAGACGTTTTAACTGATAATGTGGAATCTACCACCCCAAAAGGGCTGTCAGATAAAATTAATTCAGATGTACTGCAGAATATTCCCGTTACCATTTCGGTCGAAGTTGGACGTACGTCCCTGAAAATTCGCGACCTGATGAGACTCACCCAGGGCAGTGTTGTAGAGCTGGATCGCCTCGCCGGTGAACCGCTCGATCTTCTGGTTAACAACACATTGGTTGCCCAGGGCGAAGTGGTCTTGGTAAATGATCGCTACGGCGTGAGACTGACCAGCGTGATTCCCACCGCTGATCGTGTCAAGAACCTTTAAGAGCGATTGAGCAATGCCCGATATCGGCTGGAGTGAGTGGTTGTCGATGATGACATCACTTGCAGTGGTTCTCGTACTGCTTGCTGTCACGCTTTTTGCCCTGAAAAAAATGGGCGCGAGCACGACTAAAAATGCCGGCAAGTCGCTGCAAATTAGCGAGGTACACAACCTCGCGCCGCGGCAAAAACTTATTGTTGTCACCATCAACGATGAGCAGATCCTGCTCGGTGTGACTCCTCAATCAATCAATCGCCTTGGCAATTGGCCCAATCCCGCAGTTGAGGCGGCAAATGCGGCCCCTCTGCCTCTGCAAGGGCCTGAAGAGACTGAGCCCGACCAGGGCGATACTTTGCCATCCGCTTCTCAGGGTGGAAAATTCAAGCGACTGCTAAAGCAGCTCCACGATCGGGCTTCCGATCCTGCAAGCGACCAAAAGAAGAGCTGAGTATGTTGGCTAACAAATTTTTCCTGGGTAAATTACTTATTGCTTGTCTGGCGATCATGTCGCTTCCAGCGGCTGCTCAAACCGGGTTACCGATCGTCAATATGGTTGAGGATGGTGAGTCGACCAGATACAGCCTGACCCTACAATTACTGGCACTGATGTCGGTGCTGACGCTGCTGCCATCACTGCTGCTGATGATGACTTCTTTTGTGCGCATCATTATTGTTTTTTCGCTGCTGCGTCAGGCGCTCGGTACTGCCCAGACGCCGCCTAATCAGGTGCTGGTTGGCCTCGCATTATTTTTGTCGCTGTTTATTATGGCGCCGGTATTAACCGACGTTTATGACGAGGCGATAACCCCTTATTTTGAAGAGCAGATCACTTTTGAGGCGGCAGTGGTAGCGGCTGAGGCTCCGGTGAGAACGTTTATGCTCAACCAGACCCGCGAGTCCGATATCAGTATGTTTCTCGAAATTTCTGGCAACACTGATGTCCAGGAGCCCGCGGATGTTCCTTTTTTGACGCTGGTTCCGGCGTTTATTACCTCGGAATTAAAAAGCGCCTTTTCCATTGGCTTTCTGATTTATATTCCCTTTGTGGTGATTGATCTGGTTGTTGCCAGTGTCTTGATGTCGATGGGCATGATGATGCTCTCGCCAATGATGATCTCAATGCCATTCAAGCTGATGCTATTTGTGTTGGTTGATGGCTGGACCTTGATAATGGGGTCATTGACCTCAAGTTTTGCGGTGGGCTAGGAGACGTAAATGGATGCTGCTCAGGTAATTGATTTAGGTCGTGAAGCACTTTGGGTTGCAGTGATGGTTGCATCGCCACTGCTCGGCGTTGCGCTGGCCGTAGGCCTGATTGTCGGTATTTTTCAGGCCGCCACATCTATCCAGGAAATGACCCTGAGTTTTATTCCCAAACTCGGCATTATGGTTGTGGCACTGATGATATTTGGCAGCTGGCAAATCGCGGTGATGGTCGATTTTTTTCAGCGAATCTATGAGCGTATCCCCACGCTGTTCAACTGATGGATATTTTAGTCAGCGAAATTGTGCAACGTTTTTATACCTTGCTCTGGCCAATGATTAGAATCTCGGCCTTTTTGTTGGCGTCACCTTTTTTTTCCCTGCGTGCGGTGAGTGTTCGTATACGTGTTCTGCTGGCGCTGCTGTTAACCTTGATGGTCTACCCACTGGTTGAGTGGCCGACCATAGATCCTTATTCTGCCGCCGGTCTTCGCGAAGTATTTAATCAGGTACTTATAGGCACTGTTATGGGAATGCTATTGCAGATTGTCAATGCGGCACTGGTCGTCGGCGGGCAGGCTGTCTCCGGTTCCATGGGCCTGGGCATGGCCAATATGGTCGATCCAAATATGGGTAATGTCCCGGTTATCTCGCAGTTTTTTATTGTTTGCTCAACGCTGATTTTTATGGGCATGGGCGGTCATGTTGTCGTGATTACCCTGGTATTAGAGAGTTTTAAGACACTTCCCATTGGCGAAATGTTGGCGCCAGATATGCTTATGGCCGTTTTGCTGAAGTGGAGTACGATGATGTTTCTCGGTGCTTTGCTGCTAGCGCTGCCAATTATTGTCTGCTTGCTGTTCGTCAATATTGGCGTTGGTGTTATCACTAGGGCAGCGCCGGCACTGAATATTTTTGCCGTTGGTTTTCCCGCCATGATTATGGCTGGTCTGTTGTTGTTGGCGATGTCGATGTCGAGTATTGGCTATCGTATACAGTGGTTGTGGCGACAATCGTTTGAGGTTGTTGGTCAGGCGTTGGGGGTGACCTGATGGCAGAAAAAGATACCAGCGAAGAACGCAGCGAAGAGCCCACCGCGAAGCGCCTTGAAAAGGCGCGGCAAGATGGGCAGGTTGCACGATCTCAGGAGCTCTCAATTGCCGCTATGATGATTTTAGTGGCCTTTTTCTTATATCTTTTTGGCGGTTACTTTATTGGCAGATTGACCGATGTCTTCGCCTCTGGCTTTACCTTTGATCGCAAAGCGGTTTTCGACGATGCGCTTTTAGCGCCGGCATTTGGCAGTCAGGCTCTGGACAGTATTTTGATCGTAGTGCCTATTTTTTTGCTCACAGTGCTTATCGCTTTTCTTGCCGCCGGAGTTATGGGCGGTTACATCATCTCGTTAAAATCCATCGCTCCCAAGGCGAGCAAACTCAATCCGTTATCCGGGTTTAAGCGGATGTTTGGCACCAAGGCGGTCGTTGACCTGAGCAAAGCGCTAAGTAAGTTTGTGTTGGTCGCCGGTGTTTTATATCTGGTGGTAAATGACAATTTTGCCAATCTTCTGCAGCTCGGGTTTATGGAGCTGGAGCCCGCTCTGCAAGAAGCGGGGCGAATCATTGGTTTTGGCACGGTACTGGTTACCCTGACCCTGATCGTGGCGGCCGCGATCGATATCCCCTATCAACTGTATGTCTTTAACAAGCAGATGAAAATGACCAAAAAAGAGGTCAAGGATGAGCTTAAAGATACCGAGGGGCGGCCCGAGGTGAAAGCTCAGATACGCCGCAAACAGCGAGAAATTGCCAGCGGTATGATGATGGCAGCAGTTGCAGATGCGGATGTGGTTATTGTCAATCCCGAGCACTTTGCTGTAGCACTGAGTTATGACTCATCAAAAGACGGCGCCCCGATCATGGTTGCCAAGGGCGCTGACTTTTTGGCCCAGGGGATTCGTGAGCGCGCCAAAGAGGAAGGTGTGCCTATTTTCTCAGCACCGGTGCTGGCGAGATCTATCTTTTTCACCACCGAGATTAACCAGGCAATTCCAGAATCTCTGTACTATGCAGTTGCTCAGGTGATAGCCTACATATTCAATTTGAATAGTTTTGAGCGCGGTGCCCAGACGGCTAAAAAGCCAACGCCGGATGTACCAGACAATATGCGTTACAACGCTGACGGCACGCTAGCCGGTTAGCCTTTTACAGAAAAATAAAAAGTAGAATAACCTATGAGAGAAGATCCAATAGAACCCACTTTTGAGCTGCAAGACTGGTTTGATGGCGGTGACATTTTTTTGCGACCAAGAGATAAAAAACGTCTCAGAGATGCTGTAGCCGCGATTGTTGAAAATGATCTTGGCATCGCAGTTATTGGCTCTAATGAGGCGATTCTCGATCACTACTATCGAATGCTGGTAGCTCGCGTTCGTCAACATGAGGGCTTTGAGCTGGAAATGTTTTTGCCGGTGACCACCGATAGTCTGCTGTCACGATTTAACGATATGCTCGCTGAGATCAGCATGGAGCAGGCCGCGGCACCTCCAGCCGTCGATCAGCCGGTTCGTCTATTGGTTATCAATGATGCACGAATGATCGACAGCGAGCAGTGGGGGTTGTTGGCGAGACTGCTCTCAGATTTCCCCGGTGTCAATGTGCGCCTAGTGCTGGTCATCAACAAAGCGGGCTGGCCGGCCCATGAGAATTTGTTAAATACCCTGGGGCGACGATTACACCGCTGGGTTGTCGAGGCGCCAGGCATTGGCGAGGCGCGTGAGCTGCTCGATGCTGCAGCGGAAAATGGTTATCTTCAAGACGCCGAGGCACTTTTGGCCGATGCGGGGCTGGGTGCCGTGGTCGCCAGTCGAAAGAGCGGTATTGAAGAGTCAGAAGATGCGGATTTGCCAAAGCTTCCAGAGCTCGATATGGATGTCCTGATTGGCGCCGCTGACGATAGGCAGTTCGATGTTAGCGACGATCATGCGGCGCCTAAAAAGAGTAGATTTTGGCCAACCCTGATGCTGGGTACTGTTGCCGTGACATTGACTCTGTTAATTATTGGCCGACTCTATCCAGCATACTTCGACAGTAGCACTGCGGTGCAGACTGAACAGCAAAGCTCGTCGGCTGAACCGATTGGCGAAGAAACCCCGACCTACCGCGTGGAATCGATTGCTGTTCCAACAGATGCAAAGCTTGAGGCGAAGAGTTCTCAGGCAGAGGATCAGGAAATCAGCCTAGTTGAGCAAGATGACCTTAACGACCAAGGTAATCCTGAGAAAGTCGTTACAGATGGGATTGGTGATGCCCCGTCAGCGGCACAGCAGAGTGACAGTGTTGTTGAGAAAATAGCGCAGCCTGTGGCATCGCAAACTGCGACACCAGGCACCGAGACTGCAAATAGCTCCCCAGTTGTTGCAACAGAGGATGTTGTCGACAGTATTGTTGAGCTTATCGCCGCCGCACCGCCGAGCAGCTATTTTATTCAACATATTGTGCTCAGCAGTGAAGCTGCCGCCAACGCTTATATTGGGCGCTATCAGGCCCTTAGCGATGCCGCTGCAGTGCCTGTTCGGCTGTCTCAAAAAAGCGCTTGGGCGGTTATTTCCGGGCCTTTCAACTCACGTCCCGCCGCCGCTACATTCACAGGACGGTCGGGTATTCCCGAGGATTTCTGGATCCGTAATGCTGCGCAGCTGCAGGCAATTTTAAGGCGTTAACTATGACCGATAGCCCTGCTGAATTATTCACCCATGCTGGCACTGCTGAACAGGTTAGTGTGAAGCCAGGTGACCTGACTGAAGTGCCGAGCTCAAGCAATATAATCTTTGTGCCATTGCCCGAGCAGCATCAGCCAATCAGTCTGGCACCACCTGCAGATACCCTTGGCGATAAGCATGCCGTCGTTGCAACGCAGCCGGTCAGAGTTCCCTATAGTGGTATTTTTAGCGCCCGTATCGCTAAAGTAAAGCAGGCAACTGCCGATATTTTCAGTCAGTTAAGAGACTTAAAATTTACTGACAAATAAGAGCGTTCGGAACTGTTATGAGTGACAAAAACCCTGAAGATGTAGCCCCAGAAGAAGCTGTTAACGAATCTACAGACTCCGAGATCCCAGCGGCAGATATTCAATCTGACGAGTCGAGCGCAGAGCCAAGCCAAGCAGCGATTGCAGATAGCGTCGAGAGCCTCAGCGCCCGTGTGGAAAAAATCTCTGAGCAGATTGATGAGATCTTGCCCGGTGTGCTCGAGACCGCTGAAGCAACCAATGGTGCTGCAGATGTCAGTCGCAAGGCATCGGCAACATTGAAGAAAGGGCTGGATAAAATTCAGTCGCAGGCCGATTCGCTCAACAGCGCCAGCGAGAAAAGCGCGCTGCTTGCCAGCCGGGTAATGATTGGCGCTGTCTCCTCTCTGGTGATCGCCGTATTTGTCTATGGTTTTATTGCCTTCCAGCTTGCCAGTCGAGTGACCCAGGTCGACTCCATGCTGGTGGCGGTCAGCAAGCGAATTGTGCAGATGAACAGTGCACTGACAACCTTCGAACAGCTGCGATTTTCTATTGAGCAGCTCGCTGGACGCCAGGCGGAATTTGCCGATCGGCAGATGTTATTGGTGGAAGCCGTGTCGCGCACTGAGGTGTCGGCGCGCGCGCTGGTCACAGAAGTACCAGGCCTGGCTGCTCAGCAGGTCGGTGAGAAGACCGATCAAGTTGTCACACAAATTGCCAGTCTGGGTAAAGGCCTTGAGGGCCAGGCAACGATCGTCACTGACCTGTCGAAATCGGTGAGCGCGCTGGGCAAGCAGATGAAATCCCTGGAAGGCCGCGTCAACAATGTGCAAAAGCTCAATGCCGATGTCGAGGCGCTGATTACCCTTGAGCGGGAGAAATATCTGGACGTATTGAGCCGTCAAGTGGCTTTGGAGGAGGCGCGTCAAGTAGAGGGTAAGTCAGAGCCAGAACCCGCCCCATCAATCGTTGTCTACCCGTTCATTTCGGTTAAAAAATAGCTTATTACTAGAGCGTCTCAGGCGGCTCTTCATCGATTGATTCATCGAGCATCTCAGCGCTTGGCATGACTACGGCTGGGGTAGATGCCATCAGTTTCTCAGAGAATGCCGGCGTCTTTTTAATATCGACTCTGGCGTAGAGCTCACTTGCAGCTTCGTCCAAATCCGCGCTCAGGCGATTGATGTCAATCTCGTCGGCCTCGACTGATTCAAAGCCCGCTTTGTAAATTGTCGTTGCGCTCTGTGTGGGCAGCCATGAAGAGATGGCGCCACGCAGAGTGGAAATCTCAACAGGATTACTGGGCGCGCCCATCACGCTTCCATCAGTGGCATCTTTTTTGCCAAGCTTGAACAGCGTCTCAATGTGATTCTGCAGGACAAAGGCAAACCGCGGTTTCAGTGCCACCAGATCTGACTGGTTAAAATTGTCGGGAATCTTTCCACTCATTGCATCCCACAGCCTCTTTCCTGAGAGGCCGAGAAAGCCGTTGTCCGGCTGGGGTTCAGGCTGACTTGCACTGTTGTTACTCGCCTCGAGAGAGAGCGTTTCCAGACGCTTTACCCGATCGATCAAATAGATCATCAAAATGATTGCGACGACACTGCCGAAGAGAACGGCGAGAAGCAGAACGGTTGCCATGGTTGTCACCTATTAGTTGCTAGTTGGGGCTTTTTTCGGCCGTTAATCGTCATCGTTTTCAACGTCATCAGCATCAGCCGAATCTTCAAGCTCATCACGGAGAAACTGCAATGCCGTGAAGGGCTCATCAAGACCAAGGTCAAAGCTGACTCTGTCCGCTAGCTCCTGTGCTATTTTGAAAGTTTCGCTGGGCCCAACAGACGCGGTCTGATACATATTGCCCAGCGCGTACATCTCTTTGGCAAACTCAGAAGGCACGTAGGTATAGATCGATTCACTCTGTGTTTTAACCGTTTGAAACGGCTGTGGTTCTGGCATGGGTGGAGCACCATTGCCTTCGGAGACGGCAGCCAGGCAGGCCTCTTGGTAGGCCTCAGCTTGCTCGGCGCCCTCGACAAACACCTTGTCCAGATGGACGCGGCAGCGGCCAGCAATACGCGCTTTAAAGATTCGCGATTCCCGCGACACACCGCTTAGATCGGCGGCCTTGAAATAGGAAGCCTTGGCGTTTTCCATCGCCTTCTTGATAGCTCTATTTTTTAGTATGGGTAGTACCACTCCAATCTCCTTTAATCGTCTGAAATATGGTCGTGCATCTGTACGCGCAGCTTATTGACGCAGGCAGAGAGGATTTGGCTCACTCTGGACTCACTTATTTCCAGCACGGCGCCGATTTCTTTAAGGTTCATTTCTTCTACATAGTAAAGCGAGACAACGGTTCGATCGCGCTCCGGAAGATTGCCGATGGAAGCGGCAAGAGTTTCCATAAATTGCTCTTCCACTATATCACTTTCGGGCTCATTGCCTTTGCTACTTGGCAGATCCACTGATTCTGGAAGTTGTGCCTCCAGTGAGACGGTCTGAAAACGGTGAGCATGAGTGCGCTCTTTTTGAAATGTCTCAGCATCCTTGCCCATAAAATCCGCCAGCTCCGCTTGCGAGGGTGCACGACCTAACTGCCCTGTCAGCGCTTCGGTGGCCTCATTGTGATCGCGGATACTGACAATTGCCGAGCGCGGAAGATAAGACATTTTGCGCACCTGATCGAGAATGGCGCCGCGGATACGATTTTTCGCGAATATTTCAAAGTCTACCCCTTTGCTGGCATCAAAGGATTTATCAGCTTCTATGAGGCCGATCATACCCACCTGAATCAGCTCTTCGAGCTCCATAAAGTTGGGCAGGCGAGCCTTCAAGTGAAGCGCGACCCGTTTCACCAGGCCAATGTGATCTACCAGAGAGGTGCTGGGTTGACTGGCATTTTGAATCTCCTCATAGAGGCTGGTATCAGACATGGTTATGACACCTTTGAGGCCAGCTGGGCAGCGACGCGTTCAACAAAAAACTGGATATTGCCATTGAGGGGAACATCGGGTTCAAGGCGCATGATCTCATTGGCCAGATTGCCAAAATCGCGTGCAGCAAGTGAGGCTGGCGAATAAGTCACCAGTGGCTGCGAGGCCTTTGTAGCCTGAACCACCATGCTGTCGGCACTGATCGAGTGCAGATATTTAATCTCTCCGTCGAGAAAATTTCGGATGACGGTGTTAATGCTGGTGAAGAGACGCTGACCTTCGCGTTGCGATTCAACGCCATTGGGCACCAGAAAGATACGATCGAGATTATGTTCCTGCATCATCACTTTGATGGTGCTGTAGGCATCGGCAATGGAGTAGGGCTCATTTTTTACGACCACGATTCTGTACTGACAGGCCCCCATAAAGGCCATTACCGAATCGGAGAGGCCGGCGGCGACATCGACAATCAGGTAGTCGATATCATCATCGAGTTCTGAAAAAGCATGAATAATTCCGGCAGTTTCTTGTGGGCCGAGGGATGCCATACGCTGAATGCCAGTGGCTCCGGGAACCAGTTTGATACCTGATGGCCCTTCAACAATAATCTCGCTGAGGCTTTTCTCGCCGGACACGACATGACTTAGGTTAAATGGTGCTCGAATACCCAGTGCGAGCTGAGCATTGGCCAATCCCAGGTCGGCGTCAAAAATCATCACTTTTTTGCCACGCGAGGCAAGTTTCATCGCAAGGTTGATGGAGACAGTTGTCTTCCCAACGCCGCCTTTGCCGCTGGCAATGCCGATAATTTGTGTGGCCGGTCTATCCATAAATGTCTTTTCAACTCTTTATAAATTGATTAACGCGTTAGCACGGGTGCACAGTCGGCTCATGTGCCGTACTGACACAACTCCCTGTGCAGGTAAATCGATGTAAACAATTGGGCTGGATGCTGGTTTTGAAGCACAGCTTTTAGTTGTAATTTTTCTTCGAAAACTCATTTTCGTCGATTACCCATACCTAGTCAAACGAAATGCGGGATCAGGAAAAATTCAGTGGCAGTTGCGATAGAGCCTGTCCTGCAAGGGTTAAACCAGTTAACGGAATCGCACTGTCTGCAATAGTGGGAAGTACCGCCGCCACTGAGACAGGTGTCGGGTTGTTTAGGAGTAGAGATATGACCGCCCAGGGGTGAACCTCACCTTCAAAGCGCGACAGCATTACTGAGTCCCACAGCAGGCCATCCGCTCTCAACTGACGTTTTGCCGATGCTTCCGATGCGTCTGCAGCTACGACAAGGTGCTTTTGTGCCTCGGGCAGTGCAGCGCTGAGTTTTTCTATATGAGTTTCAATGTCGACCCCAGAGGTGTCAATAATGGTGAGCTTGCGAGCGCTGACTTCAGCGATCAGCTGGGTCAGCATATCAATCGACGTCGCGCGGAAGGTTTCAACGCCGGCCTGAGAGCCAATCAGCTGAGTTTGCGACCATGCGCCGATGCGAATATCGTTGTAGCTGATCAATACCACTTCATCTTCACCGTACTGCTGAGCCATCTGTTTTGCCAGACGCCCCGCCATCAGGGTTTTACCCGATCCGGAATTGCCGGCGATAATATGAACGCCCTGCATACCATTAAGTAAATCAACAGATTCAATGGCATCACCCATAGCGACAGTGATCTCTTCGATAGCTTCGTGCATGGAGTCGCTCTGGTTGATCACCTCGACGACAGATTCTCGCAGGCCGAGGGGCATGCCAGTCTCATTGAACGCTGCGATCAGGGGGCGCATCTCTTCGGTAACCGCCATGGTGCCAGTCCAGGAATCCTTCTGCTGAGCCATTTTGAATTCGTTGCGCATCAAACTGAGCTCCTGCTTCACAAGGTCGACAATTTCCCGTGCCTTTAAATACTCCCGGTCTGCAGCTTCCTTGTGCTCCTCAGCGTTTAATGCATTGCTGGCTTTGTCCAGTGGCCTCTCTGTCAGGAAGTTGCGGGCGGACACGGCGATTGGTGAGGCTATCTTTTTCAGCGGTTGTGATGCAGGCTCTGAAACAATCTCGCTATCGCTAAACGGCTCGCTGGACATTACTAAGGGCTTGCCGGCTATCTGTGCGTCGATAAAGTCATCAAAACTGACCTCACTGCTGCCTGCGGCCGGTGCTTCAGGGGGTTTATTCAATGCCGCTTTGACATCAGATACCAGATCAAGAGCGACAATGATCTCGGTTTGACCCTTGACCTTGTTGTTGGCAACAATCATGGCGTCTTCACCGTGAAGGTTAAATACTTTCTCCATTGCGCTGCGTGTATCCCGGGCGAGTATGCGTTGTAGTTCCATTGTTCAGTTACCTTGTATTAATCTGTTTCATCAATATTAACGGTTGCCACGACCTTCACCGATTGATCTTCCGGAATCTCGCTGTAGGAGAGGACGGTGAGATCGGCGAGGCGGTGGCGAATAATTTTTGACAGCCAGGGGCGAATGCCTGGTGAGACCACCAGCACAGCTGGAAGTCCCTGGTTCTCAACTTCTTGGGTATTTTCGGCCAATGCTTTTAACAGGCCTTCGGCCAGCTTCGGTTCGATGACCAGGCTCTGGTTGCCGGCGCTCTGCTGCAATACGTTGTGTAGCATTTGCTCGAGCGAGGGCTCCAGGGTAATGACTGGCAGATTGTCATTGATCTCCACCAGCCCCTGCACAATCATGCGTCCGAGCTTTGGTCGCACTGCTGCTGTCAGCTCATCGGCATCCTGGGTTCGCACGCTTTCAGTGGCGAGTGCCTCAATGATGGTGCGCATATCTCTTACCGAGACGGCTTCATCGAGAATGTTTTGCAATACTTTAGTAATGGTGGCCAGTGATAACTTGTCCGGCACCAGGTCTTCCACGAGCTTTGGCGCCCGTGCGGCTACTTTATCAAGCAGCTGCTGAGTTTCATCGTGGCTGAGTAGTTCAGCGGAATTGGTTCGCAGCAGCGTATTTAAGTGGGTTGCTATGGCTGTTGCTGAGTCCACAACGGTGTAGCCTAGCGTTCGGGCATAGTCACGCTGACTCGGGTCGATCCACACCGCATCCAGGCCAAAGGCTGGCTCTTTGGTCGCGATACCTTCAACCTCTCCATGTACCTGTCCGGGATTGATCGCCATTTCACGACCGACCTTGATTTCTCCCTTACCCCTTACCACGCCGTTCATCACGATATGATAGACATCAGGTGCCAGATCAAGATTGTCGCGGATACGAATCGGCTGGATAAGGAAGCCGAGTTCTGCCGAGAGTTTTTTGCGTACCCCTTTGACTCGGGACAGTAACTGCCCGCCAGCATCTGGATTGACCAGCGGGATCAAGCCATAGCCAATATCCAGACCCACAAGATCGACCTGGTCTACATCGTCCCAGCCCAACTCTTCTTTAGTGGCATTTTCCTTTTCTGATGCTGCAGCATTCAGGGTTACATTTAATTCTCGCTTCTGCGCATCTTGCCCGAGATAGTATCCGAGTACTGCGGCGCCGGCGCCAAGACTTAAAAACATGACATGAGGCATTCCAGGAACTAGCCCAAGCAGTATCAAAATACCTGCGGCTACGAAGAATGCCATTGGATTGTTTAACTGGGTTTTAGCCTGTTCAGACATTGACTCCGACGTGGTCACTCGGGTGACAATAATGGCTGTGGCCAGAGATAACAGAAGTGATGGAATCTGCGCCACCAAACCATCACCAATGGTCAGCAGAACATAGATGCGGCCGGCTTCGGAAAAGCTCAGGTCGTGCTGGCTGATGCCGATAATAAGTCCGCCGATAATATTGATTAACAAAATCAACAAGCCGGCGATGGCGTCGCCGCGAACAAATTTTGAGGCACCGTCCATCGAGCCGAAAAAATCTGACTCTTGGGAAATCTCTTCACGGCGAAATTTTGCGGTTTCCTGATCGATAACGCCCGCATTGAGGTCGGCATCGATAGCCATCTGCTTGCCGGGCATCGCATCCAGGGTAAAGCGAGCAATAACCTCGGACACTCGTCCGGCACCTTTGGTGACAACGATAAAGTTAATGATCATCAAAATTGAAAAGATAATAAAACCAACAAGATAGTTGCCGGCAATAACGAACTCACCGAAGGCCTCAATAACCTTGCCTGCGGAATCCGATCCCTCGTGTCCTTTAACCAGAACCAGGCGTGTCGAGGCGACATTGAGACCCAGCCGCAGCATTGTGGCGAGCAGCAGAATGGATGGAAAAGACGAGAAGTCCAGTGGCTTGGAGCTATTGATGGCGACCATAATGATCACCAGTCCGATAATAATATTAAAGGTAAAGAGAAAATCTAATAAAAACGCCGGTAGCGGCAGAATCAGCATTGAGATAATCAGCAAAACCAGTGCCGGAACACCCAGTGATGACAGTTCGATTTTCGACATGTCCTGTCGTATGTTTGACAGTATTGCGCTAGCCATTAAATAAAGCCCTTTAAAAACAACAAGTTAGGTTTTTGCATTACAGTTAATTTCTTTCCCATACCCATACTTAGCAATATCTGTGCCATAGAGGAGAGCAATATCTCTGCTCCCGCAGACGCACCGCTGTGAGGCCAGGGACACTGGTGTTGAGTTCAGGCAGTTTGGTAAAGAGGGCTGAGAATAGATAGCTGGGTTTTTGTTCAACCGGCCTAAAGGCAGAGGTTTAACTGTCGATAGTAGAGATACAGAGAAATTAGCTTTGCAGCGCGGACAGAGCTGATTTGCCGTCCAATTTATAGTGGCGGCTATTCTATGATTCGACCGTAGCAGGAATTACCATGAAAGCACCTGTCTTAAAAAATTTGAAAATCACCGTTCTGAGCAGTGTTTTTGTACTGCTGGCCAGCTGTACGATGACTGAGGATCAATATAACGCCGCCCTGGTTGATACCCTGATGCGTGAAAAGGGCAATATTCTTGCTACCGGTTATGCGGTCATCAGCGTTCAGCCACACGACAACCCGGCTCAGCAGCGTATATTATCGATTCGGGCCTCCAAGTTGGATGCCTACAGATCCCTGATAGAGCAGGTCTATGGCCAGTATTTGGATGCCAACACCACAGTGGGCCAATTAGTCGTTGAAAACGACACGTTTCGCGCGCGTGTTCAGGGAGTTATTTATGGCGCTCACCTGGTCAGCATAACGCCGGTGGGAGAGGACACCTATGAAGTGACCATGTCCCTCGATCGCGATATTGTTGAAGATTTACGTACGCTCTATCTCGAGCAGATGATTACCCGGCCCGGCGCCTGATAGCTATCTACTGCGATTATCTATCATGAGTTTATCTCCATTACAGCGCCTCTGTCGCACTGGCTTGACCATGGCCGCACTGCTCTGTGCTGCCGAAATGGTCTCTGCCTCTGAGGCCGATCGACGCCTTGAGGCGATCAAGCAGGCGTTGATTGATCTCAGTCTCGGATCTGAGCTGCAGCTTTCTTCCAGCGCCTATGTCGATGCTCGCGGTGTATTGCACGAATCATCTCTGGTAACCAGTCAATCACAGGTGCGTGGCGTCCGTGTATTGTCTTATCTGGAGGAGTCCGGCATAACTTCAGTAAGTCTCGATGCCATTATGGCAGCGAGTGAATGTGCGATTTCACGGCCGGATCTGCGCCGCCAGGTGTTGGTCACTGTTAATTATGGTGAAGGGAATCCGCGCCTTGGTGACCATTATATGAGTGAAGTGGCGGCACTATCACAGCACAGCGTCGCCGCGGCGCTCTCTGACTCGGCGAACTGGGCAGTGGTTGAGCAGCAGAGATTTGCCAGCCGTTATCACCAAAAAATGGCTGCTAGCAATAACCTTGAGCCACCCTTTGAACTACAGCTCACGCTCGGGGAAGCATTACCGCGACGGGCGAGCAGGGCACAGATCAATCAGTATCTCAGCAATCAAAGTGCCGGTGCGCTGTTTGAGACTGGTGCAAAAATATCCGCTCTGTCGGATAGACAATCTTGGCCATCAAAGACGCTGGCCTGGGATTTACGTTTGATTGACCCCTTACTGGGCAAGGTTATACTCGCTGAAAACGGCAAGATTAACTATCCAAGCCAGAATCGTGGTTACAGTAAGTCTTATCTGCCCGGACGATTTGTACGCGAATTGTCGACCCTTTCGCAAAGCTTTGTCGCAGCAGTGGACGACATACTGCAGTGCTTGCCGCGCTATTATCATGTTAGCCACAGTGGTCGCCATGGAAGCTTTTCAGGCCAGTTAGTGAGTGGCAGACAAAGTGATAGTCCCGAGCAAGGGCTAGAGTTCAAGATCAATGGTGGGAGGATTGCAGGCGTGCAGATAGGTGATCAGTTTCTGCTAAGTCGCACACCACAGATTACCGGTGAGGGTGCCAGTCTCGATGATATTGAGAAGCTGGTTCTCGCCGAGGTACAGGAGGTCAACCGACACTCTGCAATGTTGATGCCGATTGCTGGTCAGCATCGGCCCAGCGCAGCTGAAGAGTCTCGGTCTAGCACTAACTTTTCAAACTATGTAGCAATCTATTTTTAAGTGGCGGATGGAGAGAGAGTAATGCACAGATTAACGCAAAGTATAAAAGGCAGACGCTTGGTCGCAGTAGCAGTTGCTCTGGGGCTGTTCAGCAGTGTCAGCCTCGCGGAGCCGCAAAATGCCGAGCGTGCCTTAGCGCAGTTGATGAAAGATGTGCAACGTCTGCAGCCGGCGCTGGCGCAGGTAAAAAGTGAAGATGGCTATTACACCACGCGTCGCGGTGATACTGTCGATATGATCCTTAAGCGAATGCTGCCCAATATGCCGGTCAAAAAAGCGATATTGCGCCAGGCGCTGGTCAAGGCCAACCCCCATGCCTTTAAGCGCAGCAATCCCAACTGGATGTATGCTAACAAGCGACTTCGACTTCCCGGCGCCAAGGATATACACAACGTTATTTTTGTCGAACAATCGGGACGCAAGAACAGCAAGCGCGATGAGCGACTTAGCTGGATCAAATATCCATAGCGGCAACCCCTCGCTGCTCGGTTGCTAGCCTACTAACACCACCAGATGGCAGGTATATAAAGTGCTGGGACCAGAGCTGATCAATTTAACTGCACGGCCGACGCCAATTTTTCTCGAGGGTTCGGCATCGATTCAACTCACCCAGCAGGCGGCCAAAGATTTGGGCCTTAAAGACGGCCAGGTTGTTCAGGCGGTTATCGCTGCCCGCGGTGACCTGCTGAAACTGATGATTAACAACAGAGAGTTGGATTGGCCCGGCAGCAGCCGATTTAATCCCGGTGACAAGCTCGAGTTCAGGGTCGAGCAAAGTATCTTTGGGCGCGTATTAATTCCTCTGGCCCGATCCGCCACCAGCAATAATCCGTTAGCCCAGTCTCCACGGTTGCTCAGTCTTATGCATCGTCCCCAGCAGGCCTCAGTACTGGCGGGCCTGTTTAAGCAGGGTGGTCTCGATGCACTGCTGTCACAGCGCGGGGGTGCTGAGCAGATCCGCGCTAGCCTGCTGTTTTCCATGGCAAAGTTATCTCCCCAAGACGTCAGGCGTGGCCTGCTTAACTCTGGCCTTTTTGGTGAGGCATTGATCGCGGCGGGTGTCCCGCAGCAGGGTCCTGATATCAAACAATTGCTGCGAATTTTAATGCGCAGTATTCCTCCGCAGAGTGCCGCTGCTGCAGAGCTGGACAGCGCCATCGATGAGGTTGAAAGCAAACAGCTGGAAAGTTTGCAAACTCAGCAGTCGAGAGAATATCAGTACAGTTTTGTGCTGCCGTTTATGGATGCCAATCCGGTTGAGGTAGAGCTTTACCGTCAACCCGACAACGGTGCAGACAGTTCAGATGAATGGGTTATCAACCTGCATACCGAATCACCCAATCTCGGGAAGTTGTGGCTAAAGACAACCCTTAAATCGGCCAGCAGCATCGAGATGATAATGTGGGCACCCTTCGCCGATGTCGCCCAGCGAGCTGAGGCCGCCGCCGGCGAGCTTGAATATGAACTAAACCGTTTTGGTCTTAATTTAACCAAGCTGGAAGTACTCAGCGCACCGCGTCCTTCACTCAGTGATGGGCTCAGCGGCAGCGGCCAGGTTGTGGATGTCAGCACATGAAACAATATAAACCCCAGCGTCGAGCTGTGGCGCTGGAATATGGTCAGCGCACCGCGCCGGTGATGACTGCCAAAGGCCAGGGTGAACTCGCTGAGCTGATTATCGAAGAGGCCAAAAAGCAGGGGGTCTACATAGCTGAAGATCCTCAGCTTGTCGGGCTGTTGGGTCAGCTTGAGGTGAACGATGAGATACCTGAGAGCCTCTATGTTGCCGTGTCGGTGATTCTCTCTTGGGTCTACTGGCTAAAGGGGATGGAGCCAGGCGATGAAAAGATTAGGTAAGCGTGACCCGAGGCGAGATGCTTAGGCATCGCCCATTCGATTGCGATTTCTGTTGGGACGCAGCTGCCCGAGGCGATCGTAGACTTCAACGCTGTTCAAGGGGTCTGGAGATTGAATGGTTTTCAGGGCGCCACGGATGGTTTCGAGCTTATGGTTGATTAGTATCTCATTGCGCCGGTGTAGGTCGCGACACTCGGACATCAATGCTACTACCTGATCCCATATCACCACGGTTGCCGCAGCTTTGTCCTGATCATCTGTATGTGCTTTGATTTTCTCCAGCAATTCCTCGCTGGAGAGAAAGTGCAGGATTTCCAGTTTTTGCGCCTGCAAGGCTTCAAACGCAGTAAGATCCTGTTTTTTCAGCGCAGTAAATTCACTATCTAACAAGTGCTTAAGTGCCTGCGCTTTATGGACAGTTTGGTTGAGATGATCTAGGGTTGGTTCATTCATAATACCAGCATACTGTTAAGCAGCTTAATACGGAAGGGTATTTTTTGGGCTGGAGCAGCTTATTGATTGAGTAATTACACTGATATACAAGTGGATTCTAAAAAGACTTAATATATTTAGTATAAAAAGACAGACCGATCTAGTTGCCGCCCAGCATTCTTTCAATCGCGACAAAGCTTTCTGCGATACGTCGCTCATCTAGGGGGTAGTTGCCATCAGAGATCGCCTGTTTGATTTCAGCAACTTTGGCCGCATCAAAATCGCCCGTTGCCATCGCTTTTTCTACGGTTTCACTGAGAATAACCTCGTCATTTGCCGGGGCAGGGCTGGCCATTTCAGCTTTTTGAGCCGTCGCTTCATTCGATGTTTTGTTGTTCTTAAGCTTGTCTGCGGGGCTGTTCATTTCAACCGCGCTGCGCCCAAGTTTTGAAATACCGTCTGTCATTTCATTATCCTTTCGGGGTCTCTTCCCCGAGAATCACTCTCGTCTCTTAGTATATCGGCAGCAGTTATTTTTTCTATAGGAAAATATTTAAAAAAATTTCACTGTTGCCAGAGGCTTTCAATAAAGCTTATTTCGCCATTCCAGGAATTGGACTCTGTAGTTAGATACCGCGCGCGCGTCCGATACCAGTGGCAATGGCCTGAATCTCTTCACCGGATTCCGAGTTCAATAGTAGTACTCGCTCATCCAGGCGCGCATTTTCCAGTGCCAGCATAGTCACAGTAATCTCCAGCGCTCCGGAGATTACACTGAGCTGGACATTATCGCCTTTGCGAATAATATTGATTGGCGTCAGGTCGGACAGTCTTACCAGACTGCCTGCGGGCAGATTGCGAATCGCCTGCATATGCTTGGTGTTGGCATAGGTTTTCAGTGCATCGGCTGGCAACCGGCCATAAAATTCGCTGATCGCAACATTATCCCGACTCAGGGCCTGTCCCCTGGCAATACTCGCCTGGGTAATTAACACCTTATTTCGCTCCTTGATATCGTAGCTGAGAAGCAACCGGCCACGCTTTAAATCCCGTGCAGCTCGTGCGCCATTCAGTCTGTCTGCTGAGAGTCTCTGATTGCCGGTTAGATTTTCTTTTGCGAGCCTGATGGTTTCCAGTGCACTGCTGTCGAGAGTCTCGCCGGCGATAACGTCTCGAGTTAGTCGGAAGCCCTCAACGGTGGTTGAGAGTTGCCGCTGCATGACCAGATCACCGGACCTCACGGCGACATTGAGGCTGAAACCTGCCGCAGCATTGGCTAAACCAGCTATTGGACTGCTCAGGCTAACCGACTCGATATCGTCGACTTGCAGCTGATGGCCTAAATTAAAGCTGCCGGTATAACGCAGTGCATTATTAGTTTCGTGGATGCTCACGCCGAGAAAGATTTGCCAGCCACTGTCGGGGCAGCTGGCGCGCAGGGTTTTCTGGCTGGTGGCAAAAGGGTAGCTAAACTCAAATGGGCTATCGCACTGGGGAATAATTAATCGTCGGTCGGACGGCGCCACTTCTACGGCAGACAGATCGACCTGTCGATCACTGGCCACCCAGCGCTGGGTCTGGGATACCAGCATATGTTTGCTATCAACACTGTCGCGAACTGTCTCCGCAGATTGTTTTGCCGATCCCTCAGGCACAGCGGCGCCGACCGACAAGCATGTCGCGAGGCCAGCTGATAACAACAGATTTATACGATTAAACATGGGGTGAGTATGGGGGCTACCGGCGGGTGACGCAATACCGACAAAGCGGCAATCACAGGCGGCAAAAAACTGCCAAAAAAGCGGCAAAGAGAATTCGATAAATCGATGGGATGTTTCTTAACCTATTGTTTTTAAACAGATAACCATTATAAATGCGGCAATCTTTAGTTGGTTGGCACCGCTTTTGCATTATCTCCTTCAACAGGTCTTTAGTTGACGGTTTTTAAACAGTCTGCTCATAGACCAATCGACAGAAAAGTAAAGACCTTTAGCGAATTGATGATGAAAATATTTGATACAGCATTTGGTATACACGAGAAGGCACTGAACCTGCGCGCCCAGCGCATGGAAGTGATCTCAAAGAATATTGCCAATGCTGATACCCCGGGCTTTAAGGCTAGGGATATTGATTTTAAAAACGTGCTCAACAATGTCGAGCGCGCCGGCACTATGCAGACGACCCATGCCAAACACATCGGGCAGGCTGCTAATGCAGGATCCAATATGGTTTACACGGTGCCCTTCAATACCGCGCTGGATGGCAACACAGTTGATATCAGTGTTGAGCACGCTAAGTACGGTAAGGCCGCTGCTGAGTACCAGGCCACGCTGAGGTTTATTGAAGGCAACATTGCCGGTGTAAGAAAGGCACTGAGAGGAGAGTAAGAGATATGTCTATCGGAAATATTTTTGGCATTGCCGCTTCGGCAATGAACGCACAGATGGTTCGAATGAATTCGACGGCATCTAACATGGCCAATGCTGGCACAGTGGGCGGATCACCAGATGATGCCTTTAAGGCCAAGCGTCCAGTTTTTCAGGCGCTGCTGCATGAGCACCAGTTGGATCAGGGATCTCAGTATCTCGGTGGCGTGAAGATTGTCGGCATGGTCGATGATCAGGCGGCGACCAAAAAAATGCATGACCCGGGAAACCCTATGGCTGACAAAGACGGTTTTGTCTACGGCTCCAACGTTAATGAGGTCACGGAAATGGTTGAGATGATGGGTGCTGCGCGCAGCTATCAGAACAACGTCGAAGTGGTCAATACGGCGCGCGAATTGATGATGCGCACCCTCGATATCACCAAAGCGTAGGAATAATAATCATGGTCAGCACAGTAACAGACACGACGTTCCTAACCAGTGATCAATATAACGATCAACAGAAAGCCGTTGCCTACGGCGAGGACGAGCTCGGGCAGGACGCCTTTCTGACGCTATTTACAGCGCAGCTCCAGAACCAGAATCCTCTGGATCCAATGGATAACGAGGCCTTTGTGTCCCAGCTTGCCGAGTTCTCCTCACTTGAGGGGATTAAGGGTATGCAGGGATCACTGGACAATATGGTCAATGGCATGCGTCAAGACCAGATGGTGGCTGGTGCCAACCTGGTGGGTAAGAAGGTCGAAGTTGCCGGCGGTCACTTTACTGGCGGTAGCGGCGAGATAACCAAGGGGTCGATTGATCTTGATAACGGCGCTCAGTCAGTGATTTTCAGTGTCTATGATCCCGCATCGGGCGAGCTGATATATCGCGATACTCAGGGTGCACAGCTACCTGGTCGCGCAGAATTGAACTGGAATGGCCGTGATCGCAATGGCGAGATAGTCCCTGAAGGCAGCTATCTAATGAACGCCAGTGCGGTGATCAACGGCAAGCTTGAAACTGTCCCGGTCAGAACCATGGCAGATGTCAAAAGTGTCAGCTGGGATCCCAGCGCACAGGAAATAACACTTGAGGTGGGAGATGACGTGTTTGTCGCTCTTGCTGATATTGAACGCATAGCAATTTAACAGAATATAGATAAAGGTAATCGGAGAATAACTTATGTCATTTTATACCTCGTTAACAGGACTGAATGCTGCGACGACTCAGCTCTCAGTGACCTCGAACAACATTGCCAACTCCGGCACAGGCGGCTTCAAGCGCTCGGACACTGACTTCGGTGATATTTTCGCGACCTCGCCTCTGGAAAAAGCATCCAGTGTTGTAGGTCGTGGTGTATCGCTTAAGGAAGTAAGCCAGGAGTTTAGCCAGGGCAATATTGAATTCTCAGCGAACTCTCTTGATTTGGCGATCACCGGTGACGGTTTCTTCCCGCTTGAATCTTCCGATGGCACGAAAATCTATACTCGAAATGGCGCCTTCATGCTCAATGAGCAGAACCAGATGGTTAACAGTGCCGGCCAGGCTCTGCAGTCACTGCCGGTGGATTCGACCAACAAGGCAGACTTTGGTGTTGATCCCAGCGCATTGACGATTCCACGTTCCACCGTATCCGAGTTCCTTCCTACCACCGAGGTGGAGCTGGGTCTCAACCTGCCATCCGAGGTAGAGCCTATTTCAGCTACATTTAACCCGGACAAGCCGGAAACCTACCACAAGACAACATCGTTGACGGTTTATGGCACATCGGGGTCGGACAATCTGGCAACGATTTATTATGTAAAAACTGCCAATGCAACAGCAGATTCTCCTTTCAACAAATGGCAGACCTATGTTTATGTTGATGATCAGGAAGTTGACACAGCACTGATCCAGTCATCGGATACAACCGGTGACCAGTACTTTATTAACAAGTATGGTGAGTTAAAGACGCGATCTGAACTGCTTGAGCTCCAGAGTACCAGCGCAGAGAGTGAGAAGTACCTGATTACTCAGGGCACGCTGTATAAAAAGTACTCCTATGACGTGCTCTCAGAGCCAACACAATCTGTTCCAGCCAGTGCCAAACTGACCATCGCGGAGGGCTCCACCTACTCAGATGCATTGAATCTGACCAACAACAGTGACGGTGTTAATTTCAGTGCCATGACTCGCGGTGAGCTGGAGGAGATGTTTACACTCTCTATCGATGGTTCGAGTGAAGTGCAAATCGGTCTGGAACATCTCGCCGGTTCTACAGTGGCTATGTCTGGAGCAGAAATTGCCTTTGAATTGACCAATGTTATTAATGAGCGCTTTGGCGATGGCAAAAAGTTCGATTTTTCAAATGCTGACAACCAGACGCTTAAGCTTTTTCGTGGTGATGACGACACAACATCAGTAGAACTTAATATTCCAACCATTCTGGCAAACTATACCTCTTTGACAGGTGCTACTGACCCAGAGTGGGACGGCCAGGTAACCTCCGAGCCACTTGCCTTTGCGATCAATGCTGCACTTGCAGCCAGCGCAGATTTTTCTGATGTTGAAGTTACATACAGCGCCAGCAATCAGGGATTCCGATTTATCCAGACAGGCAGTGACGCAGCCTCGTTGTACGTAAATGGTGGCGCCACGGCAAATAATGTATTTAGTGTGCCTGCTGAAGGTGTTTTCAATGCTGAAGATTTGGCTACTCTGGGCAAGCTGTTATCACCCTTGGATGGTGACGAGGCCGATGTATTGTTGAGCGGTGTTGTACCTGATGGTGAAAATGTTATTGCTACTCGCGATCAGCGTTTTGGTATGAAAGTAAGTTATGCGGAGGGTGCCTTTACAGTTTCTTCTGGTACCACTGGTGACACCTCAAGTCTGGCCCTTAACAATGCTACGGAACTGGCTCAAAACCTGTTTGGTATTTCTGATTTGGGCAATGTGGTTCAGCCAGAAACATCGCAGATCTACAACGTTCCCGCTATTCGAGGCCAGGCGTCTCAACCAGCAGTCGTGGTTGGTAACCCCATGGGTATCGACCCGCGTAAATCCTTTTCGGTGAATGCCGATAACAAATCGATGACGGTAATTATCGATTCAATTTCAGCGCAGATTGAGCTCGATGACGGCCTCTATTCGATCGGTACCTTTACTGAGCATCTGCAGGAAAAAATCAATCTGATGGCGGACTCCCTGGGTCGTACCGTTTCCGGTATTACTGTTGATTACCAGGATGCGACAGAAACATTGCGCATCACCGGATCAACCACCACCGATAACTCGTTTATTCAGATTGCTGGTCACGCAGACTGGGGACTGGAAAATATTGCCCCTGGATTTGGTGAAGCCTCGACCTTTATTGAGTTATTCCCTGACACCTCCGGCACCAGTACGGTCTATGTAACCCAGAGCAAAGATGGTGACTGGATTGAAACCACCGATGGCGGTGAGTTTGACTCCAATGATGTGCCTTACTGGACGCCTATCTTCCTGGATAAGGGCGAACTGACCTTTGATACCAGTGGTTCATTGGTATCGCCGGTAGCCGGTGTGAAGTTGGAGAGTGCGGGCATCACTGGTGGTGATATCACCCTTAACTACGACAACAGTACTCAGTTTAACAGCCCATTCTCGGTGTTGAGCCAGTCTCAGAACGGTGCTCCGGAAGGTGACCTGGTCGGTGTAAACATCGGTGATGACGGTCTGGTTGTCGCCAGTTACTCAAACGGCTCTCAGAAGTCTCTGGGTAAAATTATTCTCGCTAACTTTGCCACACCTAAGGGTCTGCGCCAGGTAGGTGACACCAGTTACTACGCAACATCGGTCTCCGGTGATGCAAAATTGGGTGAGCCGGGCGCAGCCGGATTCGGCACCATTCGTGCTGGTGCACGAGAGCGCTCCAACGTGGATTTGACAGCAGAACTGGTTGACCTGATTACCGCCCAGCGAAACTTCCAGGCCAATGCGAAAGCGATTGAGACCAGTTCATCCCTAACCCAGACCATTATTCAGATCCGCGGTTAATGGTCTGATTGAACTCAAGATAACGGGAATCTGAGATGGATAAATTAGCTTACACAGCGCTTTCGGCAATGCAGAGTCAATCTGTGGTAAGGGCGGCAATTACCAACGCCCTGGCCAATGTGTCGACAGTTGGCTTTAAAGATAGCTTCCAGATTGCCTCAGCTGCGGTAAAGGTTGATGGCCCTGGCCATGACTCCCGCTTTCAGCCCGGTCTGACGGTTGAAGACGTGATTAATCTCAGTCCCGGTACACCAATGAGTACGGGGCGACCTCTGGATATTGCCATGAACGACCAGACGGTTTTGGGCGTGCAGACTGAGGACGGCGATATTGCCTTCACTCGTCGCGGTGATCTCAGAGTCAGTTCTACTGGTGTACTTGAAAATGCAGCAGGTGATTTGATTCTTGGTGACGGCGGCGCAATCACCGTGCCAGCGGGTAATCTTATTACCTTCAGCCCGGATGGTACTGTTTTTGCGCAGCTGCCAACAGATCCGGAAACTGCTGCGGTTGCCGTCGGTCGATTGATGTTACGTGATGCCAGTACCACAGAATTAGTTCGCCGAGAGGACGGCCTTTTTGAGCCGCGCGCAGCAGCCTTAAAAGGTCAGGATTTTAACTCTGGCCCCAAGCCTGTATCAATTTCACCGGGCATGCTCGAGGGCAGTAATGTCAATCCGGTAGAGACCATGGTCAAAATGCTCGATTTTAGTCGCCAGTTTGAAATGCAGTTGAAACTGGTAAAAGAAACCCAGTCCATCGATGAGGCTGGCTCAACAATGATGAGACTTCCCTAAGCCTAACAGGGCGTAGCGGAAGAGGAGAAAAACAATGGACGCTTCACTGTGGATTGCAAAAACCGGCCTGACTGCTCAGCAGACTCGGATGTCGGTTATTTCCAACAACCTGGCAAACGTCAACACCACCGGTTTCAAAAAAGATCGTGCGGTATTTGAAGATCTGCTTTATCAGAACATCGTTCCCGCCGGCGGTCAGGTTGATGCCGAATCGGAAACCCCGACCGGTCTGATGCTGGGTACAGGTACCCGAGTGGTTGCCACGGAAAAGCTTCACTCTCAGGGAAATATTATTACCACTGAGAACGCGCTAGATCTGGCAATTTCCGGAGACGGTTATTTCTCGGTTCAGCAGGCCGATGGCACTATTGCTTACACCCGCGATGGCTCATTCAAGTTGTCCGCTGAGGGCAATGTAGTGACCGCTGGTGGTCAAGCTGTACTGCCCGCTATCACCGTCCCGCAGAACGCCGCCAGTCTAACCTTTGGGCGCGATGGAACGGTCACTGTGGAGCTTGCCAATGGAGGCGGCTCAAGCCAGATTGGGCAGTTGCAGATTTCTCGCTTTGTCAATAATTCCGGTTTGCAGCCAATTGGCCGCAACCTGCTCCAACAGACTAATGCCAGTGGTGACCCGCTTGTCGCGCTGCCCGGTGTTGATGGTGCAGGCATGCTGATGCAGGGCGCTATCGAAGCGTCAAACGTCAATGTGGTTGAAGAGATGGTCAATATGATCGAGACCCAGCGAGCCTACGAGGTTAACTCCAAGGCGATCTCTGCAGCAGACGGTATGTTGCGCTTCCTCAATAACAACCTTTAAATCAACCGTTAAGGCTGAGTAATGAATAATTTGCGCGCGGTAATAATAAGTGTCACAGCTGTCCTGATGGGCGCCTGTGCAACACAGCCCAATCTGACACCGACGACAGAATTTGCGCCGGTTCAACCTATGCCCGCTGCGCCTCAGGCGCAACCAACCGGGGCCATTTTCAACAATGGTATGGGGCTGTTTGGCGATCTGCGCACCTATCAGGGTGGCGATATTCAAGTGGGAGACCTAATTACAGTCCTGCTCAGTGAGACCACACAAGCTTCGCGAACCAGCGATATTACTACCAGCAGAGTGGCGAGTAATGATGTTACTACTGAAGCGCAAAAAGATTACGTGCTTGGCAAAATTGGTCGCGCCACGGAATTCTTCACCGGCTTTAAGCTGGATGGCGGTAATGTCAGCAGCGAAGGTGCTGGAACAGCAGATCAGGCAGCCTCTTTAAGCGGCTCCATTTCAGCCATGGTGGTTGAAGTGCTCAGCAATGGCAATCTGGTCATTTTGGGTGAGAAGCAATTGGCGCTTACCGAGGGCAGTGAGTTTATTCAGGTGAAGGGCATTATCCGCCGAGCAGATATACAGCCCGACAACACAGTATTGTCGCGACGCATTGCCAATGCACAAATTTCCTACCGGGGTACCGGTGCTCTTGCCAAGGCGTCAAAGCCGGGGTGGGGCACGGGGCTTCTGTTTAATTTCTGGCCGTTTTAAGCGGTTAGAGGAGAGAACAGTATGTTAAAAATAAAAGTATGGGTTCTGTTGACGGCACTGTTGGCGACCACTGTAAGCGCGGATCGTATCAAGGATCTTACCGATGTTGCCGGCGTGCGCTCAAACAAATTAATTGGCTTTGGTTTAGTCGCCGGTCTCCAGGGAACCGGTGACGGTAAAGACCTGCCGCTGTCGGCGCAGAGCCTGAAAACCATGCTCTCCGGTCTCGGCGTCAGTGTCGATGGCCCGGTGAGTGATTTCGATCTGGGTGATGCGCTGGCCTCACTGGCCACACAGAATGCCCAGAAAGAGATGAAACTGGAAAACGTTGCCGCAGTGATGGTCACCGCTGAGATGCCTGCTTTTGCAAAGCCCGGCCAGCGTATTGATATCAATGTCTCGGCCATTGGTGTTGCCGATAGCTTGCGCGGCGGCAATCTGATTATGACCCAGTTGCGCGGTGTCGACGGCAAGACCTATGCCCTGGCTCAGGGAGCGATGACGGTTACCGGTATCTCTGGAGATGCAGCGGGAACCAGCCTCACCATCGGCGTGCCCACCTCTGGGCGGATTCCCAATGGCGCCACTGTTGAGCGTCTGGTGGAAACGCCTTTTGATACCTCTGAATTTATTATTCTCAATGTAAAGGACAACGACTTTTCAACCTCGAATGCAATCACTCAGGCAATTAACGATACCTTTGGTGCTGGTATTGCCAGCGCCCTCGACGGTGTCTCGATTGCCGTAATGGCACCGGAGAATTCATCCCAGCGCGTTGCGTTTATGAGCATGATTGAAAATCTCGATGTAACCCCAGGCGAGCCGCCGGCCCGTGTGGTGATCAATTCGCGCACTGGCACTGCGGTGATCAATCGCAATGTCAGAGTTAATGCGGTTGCCGTCACTCATGGCACTATCTCGGTGAGAATTTCAGCAACCAATGAAATCAGTCAACCCAATGCCTTTAGTGATGGTGTGACTGCAGGTGTCACTAACGCAGATATTGAAGTTGAAGAGCCCAATAACCAGATGTTTCTGTTTCAGCCCGGTGTCGACCTGCGCGAGATCGTCGATGCAGTCAACCAAGTTGGCGCAACGCCCTCGTCACTGATTGCGATACTTGAGGCACTTAAGAGCTCAGGCAGTTTGCGAGCCGATCTGGTGGTGATCTAGATGCAGAATATTGATCTGGCGGCTAAAAGCTATCTCGACTTTTCCGGCCTCGGCAATCTCAAGGCGCGAGCCAGAAATGATGATGCTGCAGCGGCCCAGGAAGTGGGCCAGCAGTTTGAAGCTATGTTTTTGCAGATGATTTTTAAATCCATGCGCGAAGCCAATGCACCGTTAAAGAGTGACCTGTTCAACTCGTCCAGTGTGGACACCTTTGAGCAGATGTATCACGAAGAGCTTTCCCAGGTTATGGCGCAGCAGGGTACCTTCGGCATGGGCAAGTGGCTCAGCGACCAGGTAAAAACTTCGTCAGCGGCCAAGGCAATTGAAGCCTATGAACAGGCGCCTGCCGCAATGTCACTGCAAAAAACTGACGCAGCGAAACCCTTTGCGATCAAGCGCCACGAAACCGTTCAGGGCATATCACTGAACGCAGAGCGTTAAACGACAACATTAATTACAGATAAAAGGAGGAGGCTATGGCAGATATTCTATCGATCGGAGCAGGCGCTACCCAGTTGTACCGTCAGGCCCTCTCGACTGTGGGCAACAATATCGCCAACCTCAATACCGAAGGCTATTCACGCCAGATCTCAGAGACCTCGGAGAATGCTCCCAGCCAGCAGGGTACGGTGTTTGTTGGTTCCGGCGCGCGTCTCGACAATATTGAGCGAGCTTACGATGAGTTTGCCGAAGCCAGTCTGCGTGACAGTGGCAGCAAGCTTGCGACTCAGCAGCCGTTGATCGATTACGCCAATCGCGTTGTTGATATTATGGGCTCCGAGGCCTCCGGCCTCTCCAGTGCTCTGGACAAGTTTTTTGCGGCGGCGAGTGCCCTTAGTGCGGATCCGGCATCGATAAATTTGCGCAGCAGTTTCTTGCGTGAGGCTGATGGTATGGCGTCGCGTTTTCGTGAGCTATCCGGACAGCTGGGCGCGGTTGAAATCGAAACACGTGCCAATATTGAGTCACAGGTCGACAAGCTGAATAGCTTGAGCGATAAGCTCGCATTTGTGAACAAGCAGTTGAGCAAAAAATTAACATTGGAAAGTCAGCCGCCCCGATTACTTGACCAGCGCGACCAGTTGCTGCGCGAGATGTCGGCTGTGACCAAAATTCATATCACCGAGGCGTCCTCTGGCCAGATACATGTTCGTCTTGGCAGCAGTTCTGGCAGCCTGATTGTCGACCCAAAAACCAATTATGATCTGGGCGTCAATTTTGATAACAGCGATCCCGGTCGTGTCGATCTGATCCTTGAGCCCTATGGCGATAGACGCGTAGC
This sequence comes from SAR92 clade bacterium, assembly GCA_018607545.1. Next base: position 54,383 of record JABBBF010000005.1, read on the forward strand.
CAGCACGGTTAGCAGTGGTGCCCTGGGCGGGTTGATCAACTTCCGCACCCAGACGCTTTCCCCGGCGATGGACAGCTTTGACTATCTGGCGCAAACCATTGTTGCCGAAGTTAATCAGATTCACAGTTCTGGTCTCGACGGTCGCGGCAATCGCGGTGGTGATCTGTTCGCCATCGATCCAATCTTTGATATCGCCGCGGCAACCGGCAATAGCGACAGGACTATTGCGGTTGAAGTAGTCGACCCCAAAGCATTTGACTACTCCCCATTTCGAGTCACCTGGGTCAGCGAGCAGAACAGCTGGCGTATTGAAGATCTAGCCACTGGCGCAACCTCCATGGCAGCACCAGGACCCGCCGCATTTACCCATGCCGGCATGAATATCTCGGTGGATCATATGCCCAGAGACGGTGAGAGCTATGAGATCAATCCAATCTCTCGGCCCGCCGCCGGTATTCGTCTTATCCAGACGGATCCCCTGGCTGTGGCGACAGCTGACACCATGCGAGTGATGAGTGCCGCTGATAACCTCAGCGATACCGTTGTCAGCTTGAGCCAGTCATCCACGGCGGCCAATGTCGGCTTTGATTCCGGCAAATCTATACACGAGCTCGGCAATAACCCCAGTGCCGCTGCCGGGCAGTCAGTGTCTGCCAGTTACCTGACACCAGCCTATATTATCCCCAAGGGAACCAGCCAGGCATCATTGATGATGGAAGTACCAGATGACAGCGATCTGAGCTTCCAGGTAATGACTAAAGACGGTGTTCATGTGCTCGGACACAGTATTGATGAGGGTACTAGGACAACTATGCTCTCTGGTGATTCCGGATTCAGCAGCGACAGCAGCTATAGCGACAGCTACCTCAATCAAACAGGCACTGATGCTTATCTGGATCTGGATTTAACCTATGGCTTTCTGGCCAGTGAAGTTGAGCGCAAAGAGTGGCAGGTAGACGACAATGGACTCAGCGATGCCTTCGAACTTATCACTATTGCGGCTTCAGCCACCTCAGGCGCAGTGCGTCTGCAAGACAATAACGCCGCTGTTGCTATTGATTTGATTAGCGCCGATGCATTGCTACTGAACGGCACGTCCATGGGTCCCTTGACGCTGGCAGCGGGTAGCATAAGCTCCTCGGCAATGATGGCAGACTGGATCAATAGCGAGTCTGATAATACCGGCGTTAGCGCCGCGGCGACCAACTTTATAGAGGTTGATGCGGTCAGTATCGACTACACCCAGCAGCTAAGGATCAATGGCACAACCATTGGTGATGGTTCCTTGCTGACATCGGCCGACGAGTTGGCCGACGCGATTAACAATGCCTCGGGGAACACCAATGTCATTGCCAAGGTAACCAGCAGTGGCAGATTACAGATTACGAATGCAGCGGGATTCGAAGGTGACAATATCACCCTGGGCAATCCCGATGGATCTTCCAGCAGCAATGCTCTGGGACAGCCAAACAGGACCTACACAGGGCAGCTTGCTCTGCAGGGTGATGAGCAAATTCGCTTTACCTTTGGCGCGCAGGGACTGCCGTCGGATCTTGCGGTGCTGGGGCTTCGCACAGGGGTCTATGTCGATAGTCCGCTGGCTGAGGACCTCGCCGTTTTTGTGACGGGCAGTGGATCCGCATCTGTCGCCGCCGGCTTTAGCCAGCCTGATTCGACAGTAGCGGCAGAGAGCCTGGAAAAGGCCTTTACGGTCAATTTTTCCTCGCCGACTGAATACAGTATCACCGACAATGCCACGGGCACAGTGGTGGCGACCAGGGCCTACAGCACTGGGGAAGATATTCTCCACAACGGTATGCTGATAGACGTCGACGGCAATCCGCTAGCGGGCGACAGTTTCGTTGTCGACAGCAATCAGGACGGTATTGGTGACAATGGCAATATTTTGCGCATTGTCTCCCTGCAGGATCAAGAACTGCTCGACGATGGACGCACGCTTAGCGAATCCTATATCTCTTTGGTTGGAACCGTCGGCAGCAAGGCAGCTCTGGCAATGATGTCCAAAGAGGCGATGCAAGTGGTCTACGACCAGGCGGTTGAATCCAAGGATCAGATCGCTGGGGTCAGCCTCGATGAAGAAGCCGCCGAGCTGATTCGCTTTCAGCAGGCTTACCAGGCATCGGCGCAAATTATTCAGGTAGCCTCCAAGCTATTTGATTCCATATTAAATGTTCGTTGAGGAATTGACTGATGAAGGTCTCTACTAGCCAGATATTTGACCGCGCCACGACTCAGATGTCCGCGCAGCAAGCTAAGGTCTCGGAAATGCAGACTCAGTTGGCAACCGGTAAACAGGTCCTACGGCCCAGTGATAATCCCGAGCAGGCGGCATTAATTCAGCGCCTGAGCACTGCACTCAATCGTCAGGACGTCTACGAGTCCAATATTGATTCTATCAACAGTCGTCTCGGTGCCGAGGAGTCAGCACTGTTGGCCGCAGAAGATGTTATGCAGCGAATTCGCGAGCTGGCGGTTCAGGCGAGCACTGACACGGTTTCGTCGGATGGTCGTCAAATTATTGCTGCGGAAGTCACTGCATTGCGTGATCAGCTAGTCTCTCTGGCCAATTCTACGGATGTATCGGGAAACTATGTATTTTCCGGATCCATGGTACGAACCCTACCATTCTCAGAAAATGCCAGCGGTGACCTCGTCTATCAGGGCGACCAAAATCGTATGCTGGTGGATGTCTCTGACCAGCGGCAGCTTGCACTTAACCGCCCAGGCAACGAGGCGTTCCCCAGCGTAGTGCGAGAAATCGATGGCGTCAGCGAGCGAGTGAGCTTTTTTGCTGTGATCGATGATTTTAGTGCAGCGCTAAAAGATAACAATCAAGCACAGCTTCAGAGCAGTCTGGCTGAGGTCAGTGACCTGACACAAAATATGGCGATCTCGATTGCCGATGTCGGTAGTCGCCTGCGTATTGCGGAATCGCAACTCGACAGCCTCACCGAAACCAAGCTGAGATATCAGACCCTGTTGTCGAATGCGGAAGATCTCGACTACGCCACGGCGATTACCCAGTTGACCTCTGAAATTATGTCGCTGGAGGCGGGCCAGAGCAGCTTCGCAAAAATTTCTCAGTTAAGCCTTTTTGACTATATCCGTTAAATGGCTACAGCAACTGCAACCTTTTCGATATTAACAATAACAGCGAGCGTCTAAATGGCTGAAGTAGCAGGAAGCGATAGCGTCACAGCACAGATTATGACAACTCTGGGCGCTGGCTCGGGGTTAAATATTACTAAGCTGGCCCAGGATCTTACCGATGTTGAGAAGGCGCCTAGACAGGCCAAAATTGAAGAGGCGATGACGGCGACTGAGGCGAAAATTTCTGCCTACGGATTAATTTCATATCAGGTAAGCCTGCTACAAACGGCATTTGAAGGCCTTAATGATGCTGATGAGTTGGCGACCAATACGGGAAGTTCAAGTGACGGTGCCGTGACTTTTAGTAGTGTCGATGGCACCGCTGAAGCGGGCACCCACAGTATTGAGGTTACCCAGCTGGCTCAGGAACAGCGCAATATGTCCGATGAGTACAGCACCTCTGATAGCAGCCTGAATAGCGGCAGCTCTTTTGACTTAAATTTTACTATTGGCAACACCAGCACTAGTACCAGCACTGTGAGTATTTCTACGGATACCCCTGCCGGTGTTGTCAGTGCGATTAATGATGCGGATATAGGTATTACTGCCAGTCTTATCGACACCGGTATTGCCGGTGCTAACTACCGTATTGTGCTCAGTGGCGAGAATGGCAGCGAAGCGGCCTTTAGTGTCTCATCGACGCCAGATCTGGGGTTCACCCATCCTGATAATACTTTGCAATCGGCTCAGGACGCGCAGCTCGACTATAACGGACTAACCGTTACTCGCAGCAGCAATGAAGTCTCTGATCTGATCAGTGGCACCACTGTGTCATTAAATGAAGTCACCAGCTCGGCGGCGCGTCTGACTGTGACCAGTGATCAAAATACCCTGAAGAGCGGCATCGAAAATGTGGTGACCGTATACAACGATTTTCGCGAGATTATGAATACGCTGACCAAGGCACCACAGGAAGATGTTGAATTTAGCGGCGCACTGCAGCGAGATCTCGCTGTTGCCAGACATGTGATGGAGCAGGTGCGTGAATCTCTGTTCGAAGACTCGTCGACAGCTTCGGGTGATATCTCCGGGCTGCGTGATATTGGCATCAGCATTAACCAGAAAGGCCAGTTGACCTTTGATGAGGATGAATACGATAGCGCTATTGCAGGCAGTTATGACGATGTTGTGATGATGCTGACCGCGAATACCACCGATCAAAATCTCTACGGAACAGCGGATAAGGGCCTGGCCCAGGATATTGCCACCACCCTTGAAGGTTTGACCGATAGCGAAAGTCTACTGACAACCCGTGAAGCCAATGCTGAGACTGCATTAGAAGACTACGAAGAACAGTTGGCGGAACTTGAGGAGCGTATGACGGCGGTCTACGATCGTTATCTCACGCAGTTCGCTGCCATGGAATCCATGATGGAGCGCCTTAACGGCACCAAGGAATATCTCGAAGGTCAGCTTGAGTCTCTCTCCAAAGCCTACGATAGCTAATCCCTAATTTATCCTGCACATCTTTTCTAAAACCCCCGCCTTAACCCCGGGTTTTTTTATTTCTTATCGATAATTCATTTCGCAGGTCGATCATTTAAGTCGGCCAATACTTAGCTGGCTTATAGTTGTGCAACGGCCAGGCATAAAAAAACCCGGCTCAGAGAGCCGGGTTTTGCGTACTGCGATGTTGCCGCAGATATTACTTAAGCAGTGCCAGTACAGACTGAGCCTGCTGGTTAGCTTGAGACAACATTGCCGTGCCAGCCTGCTGGATAATCTGCGTACGTGCCAGCTCAGTTGTTTCAGCAGCGTAATCAGCATCAGCGATACGGCTCATTGAAGCAGAGGTATTCTGCGAAACGTTGGCCAGGTTATCAACAGTGTACTCAAGGCGATTCATCACCGCACCAAAGGTTGCACGCTGTGTGGTTACACCGGAAATAGCAGTGTCCAGCGTATCGAGAATGTTGGCTGTTTCAGTGGTGATAGTAGCAGTTGTTGCAGTCATGCCGCTGTTATCGGCGCCCATTACAATACCAGTAGAGGCAGCTGCGCCCGCGGTATCTGCAGATATGGTACCGGCGACATCAGAGCCACCATCATCGGCAGTAACAGTTGGCGCGGTAGTGATTGCACCAGCAGTAGAGTAGGTTATATCAATGCCATTGCCTGCAGTGTTAGCGGCAACGGTAAACAGGAGGTCTCCGTAGCTAGAATCAGCCTGGATATCTGTGATGATTGCATCCAGATCGGTTGGGCTAGCTGAAGAGTAATCCAATGTGATTGTAGTTGTACCATCGCTGACAACAAAATCACCGTCAATTCCCGCCGCTACTGTATCGGAGATTGCAGAGGAATAAACTGCAGCTACCGCTGTAGTTGATGCTGTGCCGGCGGCCAGGTTAAAGTCAGAAAAGTCTACAGTAACTGTCTGCCCATCGTTGGCGCCAATCTGGAATGTAAACGACCCATTGCTGCTGTCGCCGCCGGTGCCATCGAGAATGTTCTCACCGTTCCACTGGGTAGCATCAACAATGCGATCAATTTCTTCGGCCAGAGCTTTAAACTCAAGATCCAGGTTAGAGACATCAGCAGTAGTGTTGCTGTCGCTGGTAGCCTGAACAGCAAGTTCACGCATACGCTGCAACATGTTAGTTATTTCAATTGCCGCACCATCAGCAGTTTGCAACATAGAGATTGCATCGTTGGCGTTGCGAGCAGCCTGATCCAGACCTTTAACCTGTGCATTCAGGCGCTGGCTAATGGCCAGGCCGGCTGCGTCGTCTGCTGCGGAATTGATTCTTTTACCGGTTGAAAGACGCTCCATAGCCGTATTCATTGCACGTTCGTTTTTCGCCAGTGCATTGGCAGTAATAGTAGCGCCGATGTTTGTATTGATAACAGTCATTTTAAAATCCTCAAAAAATATTAAGTTTCTTCGTCACGTTGCCAAGATTCACATTCGCTTCTGGCGCGTCCGTAACCTATACATCGACATGACTTGCAAATACTTAAACAGGGATTTGGATTTTATTTTTCTGTGGGTTAAGGAAACTCTGTTGATCTATTTATTAAACTTGTTAAACGCAAATTGTTAAACGCAAAAAAAACGCCACCCGAATACTCTCCGAGTGGCGCTTGATAACGCTAACGTGCTGACAATATTTACCAACTGTCAGTAGCAGGTAGTTGCAGGAAAT